>DOOI01000210.1:0-6517 GCA_003512825.1 Paracoccaceae bacterium
CGGGCGGCGGCCCTGATCTCGGCACGGCGGGCGCGTTCGGCAGGATCGCGGCTTCATCTTAGGCTGACAGGGGTTTTCGGGCTATTGGCGCTGATCCCCACCGTTTCGGTGGCGATCTTCGCGGGTCTGACTGTGAATATTGGGCTTGAGGGGTGGTTTTCAGACCGGGTTCGCAGTGTTGTCGGCTCGTCTCTTTCAGCGGCTCAAGCCTATGAAGAAGAGCATCACCGCGACTTGACGGCGGATACAGAAGCATTGGCTTCGTTGATTGAGGCAACGCGTCAAGCCACGATGTTCATGACGGATGGTGATATTCGCAACGTCTTGGCGCAGGGGCAGTCGCAAATTCAGCGTGGGCTGCGTGAAGCCTATGTCATTGATAGCGGTGGAACAATTCGGGCGCGCGGCGAACGGTCATATCTTTTTGACTTTGAACAACCCACTGCGGAACAGGTCACCGAGGCGCTGGAGCTGGGACTGGTTGTGATTGAGGATTGGTCCAACAACGAATTTCGTGCCTTGGTGCCGCTCGACGGGTTTGCGGACAGGTTTCTGTATGTCACCCGCGATGTGGATGGCTCGCTTTTGGCGCTGCTGGATGAAACGCAGGAAACGGCACGTTTCTATCAGCAATTAGAGAATGAGCGGGGCCGGGTGCTGTTTGAGTTTGGCTTGGTCTATCTTGGCTTTGCGGTGATCTTGGTGCTGGCTGCGGTGTGGCTGGGCCTATGGTTTGCGGAGCGCCTGTCACATCCTGTGGGGCTGCTTGCCGGGGCCGCGCAGCGCGTGGGCGCTGGCGATTTGGATGTGCGGGTTCCAGAGGAAGAGGGCGACGACGAAATCGCGCTCTTGGGCCGATTGTTCAACCAGATGACCCGGCAACTGAAGGGCCAGCGCGCGACGTTGCTCGAGAACACGGGCCAGATCGAACGGCGTCGGCGATTGTTCGATTCGGTGCTTTCATCGGTCACATCGGGGGTGGTGGGGCTTGATCCAGCCGGCCGGGTGACATTTGTGAACCGCTCAGCAGAGCGGTTACTGGATTGGCATGAGGAGCAAGCCAGTCTGGCGCTTACAGTGGCGGTGCCGGAATTTGGTGCGCTTTATGAGCGGCTCAGGGCCAGCAGTTCTGAGGCCATGCAAGAAGAGGTAAAGGTTTCGCGCGGCGGTCGGATGGAAAACCTGCTGGTGCGGATGGCGCGGCGACGCAATGCGGAAGGCCAGCCCGAGGGCTATGTGGTGGCCTTTGATGACGTGACGGAGTTGGTGAGCGCGCAACGAATGGCGGCTTGGGGCGATGTGGCGCGCCGGATCGCGCATGAGATCAAAAACCCCCTGACCCCGATCCAATTGTCTGCCGAGCGGATCAAGCGCAAGTTTGGCCGTCAGTTGACCGAGGATCAAGCGACAGACCTAGAAGCGCTGACGGGTGTGATCGTGCGGCAAACCAACGATCTGCGTCGCATCGTTGACGAGTTTTCCAAATTCGCCCGCATGCCCGAGCCTGTGACCCGCCGCGAAGACCTGACTTTGATGCTGCGCGAGGCTGTGATGTTGCAGCAAGCCGGGCAACCTTCGGTGCGGTTTGATGTATCTGTGCCTGATACGCCGCTATTGGCAGAGGTCGATGCAACAATGCTGCATCAGGCGTTGACCAACCTGATCAAGAATGCGGGTGAAGCGATTGAAAGCCGCATCAAGAGCGGCGTGCCGGATGGGTTTGCGCCTGAAATCCGGGTTTCGTTGACCAGTGCGGGCAATCGGGCAGAGGTGCGGATTGCCGACAATGGCATCGGCCTGCCCGAAGACCGCGCGCGGCTTTTTGAGCCTTATGTGACAACCCGCGACGAGGGCACCGGGCTTGGCCTGCCCATCGTCAAAAAGATTATCGAAGAACATGGCGGCACGCTCTCGCTTGAGGATGCGCCGCCCTTTGGTTCCGACCCACATTGCGGTGCAATGGCGGTGATCGGGCTGCAATTGGGGGACCTTTTGACCCCCTCTGAAACGGTAGCTGTGTGAGGTATGACTATGAGCGATATCCTGATCGTCGATGATGAACGCGACATTCGGCAACTGATCTCGGATATTTTGGAGGATGAGGGCTATCCCACGCGGCTGGCTGGCAATTCCGATGAAGCGATGCGGGCGGTCAGTGACGCGGCCCCCGCTTTAATGGTGCTCGATATCTGGTTGAAAGACAGCCGGATGGACGGGATCGATATTCTCAAAGCCGTCAAGCGAGACAATCCAGACGTGCCGATCATCATCATTTCCGGCCATGGAAATATCGAAATTGCCGTCGCAGCTATCAAACAAGGGGCCTATGATTTTATCGAAAAGCCCTTCAACATTGACCAGCTTCTGGTGGTGATCCGTCGCGCGATGGAGACCAGCCGTTTGCGACGCGAGAATATCGAGCTGCGCCGCCGGGATGTGACACAATCCGATATGGTCGGCACGTCGGCTGTGTTTCGCGCCATGATGGGGCAATTGGATAAAGTCACCAAATCCAACGGCCGGGTGATGCTGACCGGGCCTGCGGGCGTGGGCAAGGAAGTGGCCGCGCGCTACATTCACACCAAATCCAATCGAGCGTCTGCCCCGTTTGTGACGGTGGGCTGTGCAACGATAGAGCCAGAGCGCATGGAAGAGGTGCTGTTCGGGCGAGAAAGTGCTGCGCGAGGCATTGAGCCGGGACTGTTGGAGCAGGCCAATGGCGGGGTCATCTACTTCGACGAAGTGGCAGACATGCCTTCGGGAACCCAATCGAAAATCCTGCGCGTTCTGGTGGATCAGCAATTCACGCGCGTTGGCGGCACAGAAAAAGTGCGGGTAGATCTGCGGGTGGTTTCCTCGACAAGCAGGGATCTGGACGCCGAGATTGCCGCCGGGCGGTTTCGTCAGGAACTCTATCATCGGCTCAATGTGGTGCCAATTCCGGTGCCTTCGCTTGAGGAACGGCGAGAGGATATCCCGGTTCTGGCGCATCATTTCATCGAGATGTTCAACCGCACCCAAGGGCTGGCATTGCGCCCCTTGGCGGAAGATGCTGTGGCGTTGATGCAAACGATGACATGGCCCGGCAACGTTCGGCAGTTGCGGAACCTGATCGAGCGGGTTTTGATTTTGGGCGATGGGACTGGCACCATTCAGGCGGCTGAGCTGCCAATCGAAGAGAGCCGTGCGCCCGGCGACGATGGGCGGGTGGTATTGTCGGGGGCTTTGGCGGCTTTGCCGTTGCGCGAAGCGCGCGAGGCCTTCGAGCGCGAGTATTTGCTGACGCAAATCAACCGATTTGGCGGCAATATCTCGCGGACGGCGTCGTTTGTCGGTATGGAGCGCTCGGCGCTGCATCGCAAGCTGAAATCGCTCAACGTGGTGACCGGGTCTAAGGGTGGGGGCCGTGTGGCCTACCTTGAGGATGACGAAGAGGACGCCGCCGAGGCATAAGGTGTGCCAGTGTTGATCTTATGCGAAAGATCAACCCCGTGTGACGATCAACATACCTGTCGGGCGGGAGATGGCGCAGGATTTTGGCGTGAGGCGGGGCAGGGTAGTCGTCGCGCCCTCGGGGGCGTTGCGCGCGGTCGCAGGTGGACAGGCGGGGATGGAAACAGGGGTATAGCCTGCCGCATTCATGCATTGTGCCATGACGCGCCCGCGGAGGTCTGCGTTGATATCAACGGAATAGGCCTCGCCGCCGATCATCTCATAGCGCACCACGCAAACACCGGCAGCATCGCAGGTTTTCAGCGGCACAAAGCGCAGGGGCGTGAGCCGGGTTTCCAAAGCCCGTGGCGCGTCGCGCAAGGCGGTGACGTCACAGCGGGTTTCCACCTGATCGCGGGTGCTCACAGTTTCGCCGACGCGATACCACATCGAGACCGGGGCACAGGCACTCATCAAGACCGCGAAGCAAAGGGCGGGCAGGGCTTTCATCACTGAACTCGCGTGGCAACAGGTTTCAAAGACCTCCGGCCAACTCTCGATGCTTGGCGCGAGAATTACAATTGAATTGACCCGCTGGGCCGCATCTGCCAATCAGTGGCCGCTGGATACCCCGGAGGACGGCATATGAAGGTGATTATTTGCGGTGCGGGCCAAGTTGGCTGGCAAATCGCACGGCACCTTGCAGGTGAGAAAAACCACGTCACCGTGGTCGATAGCAACGCGGATCTGGTGCGGCGCGCGACGGAATCTCTCGACGTGTCAGGCGTTCATGGCTTTGCCAGCTACCCAGACGTGCTTGAACGGGCGGGTGCGCGCGATGCCGATATGATCATCGCGGCCACCCATTCCGACGAAGTGAATATGGTCACCTGTCAGGTGGCACATTCGGTGTTTTCCATTCCGCGCAAAATCGCGCGATTGCGCGCCCAAAGCTATCTTGATGCGATTTACTCCGATCTATACCGCCGCGATCACTTGCCCATTGATGTGGTGATCAGCCCGGAGCGCGAAGTCGCCGAGGCGGCCCTGCGCCGTTTGGCCTCGCCTGCTGCGTTTGATACTGAGACGTTCATGGGCGGGCGGGCGCAGCTTTTGGGGATCACAATCGAGGATGATTGCCCAGTGGTGAATACGCCGCTGCGTCAGTTGAGCGATCTTTTCTCGACCCTGCGTGCCGTGGTCGTTGGAGTGCGCCGCGAGGGTCGACTTTTTGCGCCCGAGCCCGGCGATCAGCTGTTTGTGGGCGATGATTGCTATGTCATCGCCGTAACGGATGACACGCCGCGCACCTTGGAGATTTTCGGCAAGACGTTGAAAAAGCAAGAGCGGGTGATCATCATCGGGGCTGGGAACGTGGGGCTGGCGGTGGCCAAGGCCCTTGAGGAGCGCGTGGATCGGATCCGCGCCAAGGTGATCGAAAAAGACCGTCGTGTCGCGGAATTCGCCGCTGACGCGTTAGAACGCACCATTGTGCTCAATGGCGATGGACTGGATTCGGCGCTTTTGGCCGAAGCCAATATCGACCGGGCCGATGCGGTGCTTTGCGTCACTGATGACGATAAGGTGAATATGCTCACCGCCGTGCGCGCCAAGGCTGAGGGCTGCCCAATGGCAATTGCCTTGGTCAATGACCCGACGCTGGTGCCGCTGATGGGGCCTTTGGGGGTGGATGCCTATATCAACCCACGGGCGACCACAGTGTCATCGATTTTGCGCCACATCCGCCACGGCCGCGTGCGCGGGGTCTATTCGATCGGGGATGCAGAGGCCGAAGTGATCGAAGCGGAAGTGCTGTCGACCTCTCCGATTTCCGGTCAGAAGATTCGCGATGTGAATTTCCCGGAAGGCGTCTTGGTCGGCGCGATCCAAAAGGGCAAAACGGTGGTGAAACCCACAGGTGAGACGCGGATCGACGAGGGCGACATTATCGCGCTCTTTTCGATGGCGAAGGATGTGCCGGAAGTCGAGCGCCTCTTGCAGGTCTCGATCGACTATTTCTAGACCGATGCGCGACCGACTTTCCGAACAACCCCTGTTCTTGCTGGTTTCTGGCATTGCGTCGGCTTCCATGTTTGTGCCTGCACTTCATGCGGCGGCCCTGCGCTCTCATGCAGAAGCGCGGGCGTTCTTTTATTCGGGTTTGCTTGGGTTGATCTTGCTCGGGTTCATCATGGTGGCCCGATCGAACCAACCGCGCCGCAAGAGTTTGATGCATAACCTGCTGGCATTGTTCGGAATTTTCGCAATATTGCCGCTGTGGCTCGCCGTGCCTTTCCGCGAGGCGCTGCAAACCGCCTCCTTTCTCAATGCGTGGCTCGAGATGGTGTCCTCGCTGACAACGACGGGAGCCAGTCTTTTTGCGCCGGAACGGTTGAGTGACACCTTGCATCTTTGGCGGGCGCAGGTGGGCTGGTTAGGCGGGTTGCTCATGTGGATCGCCGCAGCAGCGGTGCTCGCCCCTTTGAGCCTTGGTGGTTTTGAGGTGACGGCAAGTGCCGAGCCGGGGCGCGGTGATACGAAGGCCAGCAATGCCGACCGAATGGACCCTCAACGCCGTTTCATGCGCGTCGCGCTGACGCTGACGCCGATCTACCTTGGACTGACTGCTGCGCTTTGGATCATGCTTTTGATGCTGGGCGAGCGTGGGGTGGTTGCCTTGGCGCATGCAATGTCAACGCTTTCTACCTCGGGGATCTCGCCTGTGGGCGGCCTTCAAAATGGACAAGCGGGCTTTGCCGGAGAGGCTTTGGTTGCGCTTTTCTTGCTATTTGCCTTGTCGCGGCTGACGTTTTCTTCAGACACGCTCACCACGGCGCGCCCCGGAATTTTAAGCGATCCAGAATTTCGCCTTGGGCTATTGATTGTTGCAGGTGTCAGTGGGGTGTTGTTCTTGCGTCATTGGGGCGGGGCGACGGAATTACAGGCTGATATGGGCTTTGTTCCGACGCTGCGCGCACTGTGGGGCACTGCATTTACGGCCTTGTCGTTTCTAACGACGACAGGGTTTGAAAGTGCGGATTGGGAAGGGGCGCGCTTGTGGTCGGGCCTGCCGACACCGGGGTTG
>DOOI01000210.1:6771-13345 GCA_003512825.1 Paracoccaceae bacterium
CGGGCCTGCCGACACCGGGGTTGCTGCTTTTGGCTTTGGCACTGGTCGGAGGGGGCGTTGCGACCACAGCGGGTGGGGTCAAGCTTTTGCGAGTGTGGGCGCTTTATCTGAATGGAACCCGTGAGTTAGACCGTCTTATTCATCCAAATTTGGTGCGGCGCGACAGCGGTCAGGGGCGGCGTTTGCGGCGCAAGGGCGCGTTTATTGCCTGGGTGTTTTTCATGCTTTTCGCCATGGTCCTGACGGGGCTAATCGGGTTGTTTTCTGCGCTTGGGTCGAATTTCGAGCAATCCACCATTCTGGCGATTTCGGCGCTGTCCAACAGCGGCCCCCTCACTCAATTGGCTGGGGATCAGCCGATCCTTCTTGTCGAGTTGCGCCCGGCGGCGAAGCTGGTATTAGCCGCTGGAATGGTTCTGGGGCGGCTCGAAATGCTGGCCATTATTGCGCTCGCGACATCGGATGTCTGGCGCAGTTGGTGGCCTTCAAGATAACGGGCTGATTTTGGGGCTGGAATCTGCGGCGCGGCTATTTCATACTTGGTGCTATCCGAGCGACAGGGCGTTCGGGTCAAGCCCGCCAAACACAATAATACAAGGCTAGAGAACAATGGCTTCCGATAAGCAGAACCTTCAGGACGCGTTTCTGAATCATACGCGCAAGACGAAGATACCTGTGACGATCTTTCTGATTAATGGCGTCAAATTGCAGGGCGTCATCACTTGGTTTGACAATTTCTGCGTTTTGCTGCGTCGCGACGGTCAATCACAACTTGTTTACAAGCATGCGATTTCGACCATCATGCCGGCGCAACCGATCAACCTTTATGATGGTGAAGACGACAAGTGATGTCGCATGACCAGGTGCCGACGAGGGCCTGGGTAATTCATCCGGATGTGAAATCGGATCGCGGGCGTCGGGATGGCGCACTCGCGCTCGAAGAAGCCGTATCCTTGGCAGATGCTTTGCCGGGGCTTGAGGTGATTGGCTCCGAAGTGGCCCGCGTAGACCGCATTAATGCGGGCATGTTGTTTGGCTCTGGGAAAATAGCCGATCTGAAAGTGCGGCTAGAGGCCGCCGAAATTGAGTTGGTGCTGATCGATGGCACCGTAGGGCCCGTCCAACAACGCAATCTGGAAAAGGAATGGGGGGTCAAGATCCTCGACCGAACCGGATTGATCCTTGAAATTTTCTCCGACCGCGCGCGCACACGTGAAGGTGTGTTGCAGGTGGAAATGGCGGCGTTGAGTTACCAGCGCACGCGATTGGTGCGGGCATGGACACACCTTGAGCGCCAGCGCGGCGGCTTTGGTTTTGTCGGTGGTCCCGGTGAGACCCAGATTGAAGCCGACCGTCGGGCGATTGATGATCAGATCGTTCGGCTGAAACGCCAATTGGACAAAGTGGTGCGAACCCGTGAATTGCACCGTGCCGCGCGCGCGAAAATCCCATATCCGATCGTGGCTTTGGTGGGCTATACCAATGCTGGAAAATCTACGCTTTTCAACTTCTTGACTGGTGCGGATGTCTTGGCAAAAGACATGCTCTTTGCCACGCTCGACCCCACCATGCGGGGCGTGAAGCTTCCCGATGGTGGCCCGGAAGTTATATTGTCAGACACGGTAGGCTTTATCTCGGACCTGCCCACCGAATTGGTTGCGTCGTTTCGCGCCACTTTGGAAGAGGTTCTCTCGGCCAATCTTGTGCTGCATGTGCGCGATATCTCGCATCCCGAAAGCGCGGAGCAGGCCAAAGAGGTGCAAAACATCCTGACTTCTTTGGGTCTGAAGGAAGATGTGCCGCTCTTGGAAGTCTGGAACAAGATCGACCGGGTGGACCCGGAGGCACGCGAGGGCATGTTGGAGCGCGCACGGCGCGACGAAGCGGTGTTTGCGATATCCGCAATCACAGGGGAAGGCATGGCGCCCTTGCTCGACGGTATTGCCGAGAAATTGGGCGAGACCCGCTATAGCACAGAGATGCTTTTGCCCTTCGCAGATGGGAAACGCCGTGCATGGTTGCACGCGCAGGATGTGGTGGACTCCGAAGACGCCGAGGAAGACGGCTATCGCCTCCGCGTGCTCTGGACGGCCCGGCAGGAAAAGCGCTTTCGCGAAATGTGATCGCTTAGCGCGGCTCCAGACGGGTGGTGCCAACAGCCGCCGCGCGAGCAAGTCCGACATCGAGTGACATCGGAATATACTCGCCGCGCCGCCACAGCTCGCCCAGATCGTCATAATGGCGCGAAAGAAAATGACCGGATTGCCCTGTGGAGGTGATAAACACCGAGCTTGACGGGTCAGTCATGTCATAAACGCCGCGATACCCTGCGCCATGCACGTTGAGAAAGGGATTTGGCCCGCTGCCTTTGGTTTTGGCACGGTTGAGCGTGTGATCGCCCCCCGAAGTGGATTGGCGGATATTCACGAAATGACGCAGGATTGGCACTGTGCCCAAGACCTGATGGTCATGGGTGGCTTGGTGCACATCGCCCCAGCGCAGGGTCTCGATCTGGCGGCCATACCGCTCTGTGATCTCGATCAAGGCCGCGTCCAAGGCCATGCGGGCGATTTCGGTGCAGCTTTCTTCTTGGCTTGATTGGATGATGTTGCACCACGCCGCCGCGCCATCAATATTGCGATAGACCCGTTCGATGAACAGCGGATCGACATGGGAAAACTCATCGGCCAAGGGGCCCAGATCGTCGCGGATCAAGCGATCTTGCAGCGCCCGCATCCACGCCTGATAGATCAGCGGCTCGGGCATATGCTCGTTCATTTCGCCGCTCCAATTGGCCAAGAGCGTAAGCGCGCGCTGGCGCAACCGCTCGGGCGTGGCCTCAGGAGCGGGTTCTCCGGTGAACCACAGCTCTGCGCCGACCAAGGCCAACAAGGTCTGTGCCGAGACTGACGTGGTGTCGAGCTGTGCTTCGATAAAGCTGTCACGGGTGTGAACGCGGCGTTCCTGCATCAAGCGCTGCCAGCGCAAGATCCGCTGACTATCTCCCCAATCATAGGCAACATGTGACGGGAAGGGGCGGTCGACCAGTTTGTTATTGGTATTTCCGACGATGCCCCCGACAGGGTTCACGAACTCGGGGTTGGCCGCATAGGGAAACATGCCCTGCCAGCGATTTTCGGCCTGCCAGCCCAAAGAGGGCATACGCCCAAGGCTGGCGTGTTGCGCGTCGCGGCGCGGCATGTGCCCGAGAATTTTCAGGGCAATTTGCGATCTGTCGACCAAAGTCAGGTTCTGCGAGGGGGCAACGAACAATTCGCCTGCCGCCAATGCCTCCTGAACGTTTTGTGCCGCCATCAGACGCAGCGCCGAGGTGACAGTTGTGTCTTGCGGATCAAGCGCTGTCCAGCGGATTGCGGCCACATGGCCGGCGGGCGTGACCGTATCAAGATCGTAATGCGTTCCGGGCAAGACAGGGCCATTTTCGGTCCAGCGCAGGGTCAGCGTCACGGGTTCGCTGCCTTTGACTTGGATGATCGACGGGCGGCTTTCAAACCGCGCCCATCCGGTAGGCGTGCGGTATTCTTCCGGGTTCGCCGGGTTTATCTCTTCCATATAGACGTCCAGATCATCGAGATAGGACGACGTGACCCCCCAAGCGATTGCATCGGAGCGCCCGACAAGGATGGCGGGCAGCCCGGGGATCGTGCCGCCGATCACCCCGCCTGTCCCCAGCTCGAGCCGGGCGAGATACCAGATGGACGGTGCAGTCAGCCCCAGATGCGGGTCATTGGCCAAAAGTGTGCCGCCCGACGTCGAGCGCGATGGCGCTGCGGCCCACGCGTTTGAGGCTCCGGCCAACGGCGAAGGCCGGATGGGGGCCATGGGATCATCGCGAATGTCAGGGCGATTTTGGGCATAGCGCAAGCGAGCATTTGGCATGACCGCCGCATAGCTGGGCAGCGCAGCCACCCCGGCACCGGGCATGTCCGGCAAGATATCGGGCAAGCGCGCCGGGTCTGAAAGCGCCAGTGAAACCTGAGCGCGCAAGACCTCATCGCCAATCCCGCCTGAAAGTTGCAGGGCCATGGCCTTGAGAACTGCAATACTATCCGCGGGTGTCCAAGGGGCGATGGCTTGGTTGAACAAGAACATCTCCGGCGCTCCGCGCCCCAAGGCCTTCTCGCCCACTTCGATGATCCGCGCATTCACGCCCTCGGAATAGGCGCGCAGCAGGTCTTGGGTGCGGCTGTCTTGGGCGGGCACGGATTGCTGGGCAATCGTATAGAGATCAAGACGACGCAGCAGCTTGTCGATCTCCAATGTGCGGGCGCCAAACACCTCCGACAACTTGCCTTGTAGCGTGCGGCGCAGCATGACCATTTGCCACAAACGATCTTGAGCATGGACATATCCCAAGCCGAACATCACATCCGCGTCGGATTGGCCAAAGATATGCGGCACATTGGCGTGATCGCGCAAGATTTCCACAGGCGCGCCCAACCGATCGACATTCACAGTCGCGTTGTAGTCAGGCAAAGAGCGAGAGGCGAACCAGTAGATCAACAGCGCGCCAAGCACACCCAATACCACCATACCCGTCGCGATACGGATGCCCCAACGGAAAAGCGTCAGCATTGGCGACTCCCTTGCCCCTTGCCATTTGTCCCCTAGCTAGCGACAAACTGCTAAAGATTCAAATGACGCAGCGGGGAGAAACCATGACAAAGGCAGCATTTTTGGGTTTGGGGGTCATGGGCTTTCCAATGGCGGGCCATTTGGCCACCAAAGGGCATTCGGTAACGGTTTACAACCGAACGGCGGAAAAGTCGGCGGCTTGGGCGGCCAAACACGGTGGCGCGGCGGCCGCGACCCCGCGCGAAGCGGCACAGGGCGCGGAATTTGTCATGGCCTGCGTCGGCAATGACGATGATTTGCGCGCGGTGTGCCTTGGTCCAGACGGGGCCTTTGCCGGAATGGACGCGGGATCGGTCTTTGTCGATCACACGACGGTCTCTGCCAAAGTGACCCGCGAATTGCAGGCAGCGGCAGCCGAGAAAGGTATTTCCTTTGTCGATGCGCCTGTGTCGGGCGGGCAGGCCGGGGCGGAAAACGGAGTGCTTTCCGTCATGTGCGGCGGCGACGAAGCGGCTTACGCGCGCGCCGAGCCCGTGATTGCGGCCTACGCACGTATTTGCCGCCGCATTGGCGAGAGTGGCGCAGGCCAAATGACCAAGATGTGCAACCAGATCGCGATCGCCGGGCTGGTGCAAGGCTTGGCCGAAGCGTTGCATTTCGCGCAGAAATCCGGGCTTGATGGTGAAAAGGTCGTGGAAGTGATCAGCCAAGGGGCGGCGGGAAGCTGGCAGATGGCAAATCGGTCATCCACGATGCTGGCGGACAAGTTCGACTTCGGTTTTGCCGTGGATTGGATGCGGAAAGACTTGGGCATTTGTCTTGAGGCAGCCGACGAGGCCGGGGCGTCGCTGCCTGTGACGGCGCTGGTCGATCAATTCTACAAAGATGTGCAAAAATTGGGTGGCGGGCGTTGGGACACGTCTTCGCTTCTTAAACGTCTGAAATAAGGATCAAGCTTCGCCACTTTTGCGGTGGCGGAGCTTTGCCGCCCCCGGTGGCCTACGCGCGCGCCCCCTTTTACAAGGCCAGCGTCTTGGGTATGCTTTTGTTTAGACAATTCGGATAAAACCCGGACATCAACAGCGTTACAGGCAAAATCATGTGCAGATGGGCCGCCTATCGAGGAGAGCCGATTTTCCTCTCGGAGATCGTGACAGATCCGTCACATTCCCTGATCGCACAAAGCCATGCGGCCACACATTGCCACACACCCACCAATGCCGACGGCTTTGGTGTGGCGTGGTATGACCATCGCCCGGAACCCGGCCTGTACCGCGATGTCTATCCGGCTTGGTCCGACCCAAACCTGCGCTCCTTGGCGGCGCAAGTGCGGTCTGGTCTTTTCATGGCCCATGTGCGGGCCTCAACAGGGACCGCGACCTCGCGCAACAATTGCCATCCCTTCGTCTGTGGACGTTGGAGTTTCATGCATAATGGCCAGATCGGCGGATTTGAACAATTCCGCAAAGACGCCGATATGATGATCCCTGATGCGCTCTACAGCAGCCGAAAAGGGGCCACAGACAGCGAAGCCTTGTTTCTGGTGGCGATGGGCTTTGGTCTGGATGCCTGCCCGAGGACAGCGTTGCAGCGGGCGGCAGCAATCTTTGAAAAGCGGGCCCGCACGGCTGGGGCCTCGCCACAAATGCGCCTGACAGCCGCGCTATCGGATGGTGAACGGCTTTATGCGGTGCGCTATGCGTCCGACGATCACGCCCCAACCCTCTATTACCGCTGGAGTGACACGCGCCGGGGCTGGGCCGTGGTGTCAGAGCCGCTCGATGATGGCGAGGGGGATTGGAACGCAGTCGCGTCTGGCAGTTTTGTCGTCTTTGACGCCGAGACGCTTGAAATTCACCCCTTTGCACCGCTGCTTGAGCAGGCGGCCTAACCCTCTTTCCTTCGGGCAACTGCGGGTCCGGAATGCAAAACGGGGCGCCGATTGGCACCCCGTTTCCAAATCTAGGCGCGAAGGGAT
>DOOI01000049.1:0-372 GCA_003512825.1 Paracoccaceae bacterium
CCCCGCTGAACCGAAAGATCAATATCGCGCAGCACGTGAAAAGTGCCGTACCACTTGTTCATTCTTTCGATCGAAATCGCGATTTCATCGGAAACTTGCATCTGTGTCTGTTCAGTCATGGGTCGCACCCTTCCTTAACGATGATCGGTGCGGAGCTGACGCTCCAGCCACTGAGAATATTGAGAAATTCCGTAGCAAACGACGAAGAACAACAAGGCCGCAAAGCCGAAGAGTTCCCAGTAAACGCCGTTCCACGAGGTGGAGCCAAGGATCGGTCCGCGGATCATGCCCACGAGATCGAACATCGAGATCACCGACACCAACGTCGTATCCTTGAACAAGCCCACTGCCACGTTCACGATCCCCGGAATG
>DOOI01000049.1:649-14194 GCA_003512825.1 Paracoccaceae bacterium
GCCCGGAATGGAGATCTTGAGCGCTTGCGGCAGGATGATCAGCTGCATCGACTGCGCGTAATCAAGCCCCAATGAATTCGCCGCCTCATATTGCCCGGTCGGCAACGCTGCCAAACCGCCTCGGATCACCTCGGCGATATAAGCCGATGCGAACATCGTGATCATGATGATCACACGCAAAATAAGGTCAAACGACGTTCCGGGCGGCAAGAAATACGCCAAAACCACATTGGCCACAAACAGCAAAGTGATCAGGGGAACGCCGCGAATGAACTCGATGAAAACCACGCAAATCCACTTGATGATCAGCATGTCTGACTGCCGTCCAAGGGCCAGGAGAATGCCAATCGGCAAGGACAGCGATACGCACACCACCCCCAACAACATGTTGAGCATGAAGCCCCCCATGTCACGGCTTGCGACTTCCTGCAGCGCCATGAAACCCGGCGCACTGCCAGAGATCTTGCCACCAATCCACCAAATGACAGCAGCCGCTGCAACCGCTCCGAAAAATCCCGTAGCAAAGCTGGAATTACTCAGACGGCGAAACACCAACATCGCGCCGATCAGGCCAAGCGCTGCGACCACCGGGATCAAGATCGTGCCACCCCAGATGAACCAATAGGCGATAAAGGGATAAGCCGCCGTCACCAAAAGCAAATAGCGCGGGAAAGACTTGTAAAAGAGCACAGGCGCGCCAGCGATAAACAGCAGCAAGAACGCAGCTGTTGGTCGGCCATAAAGCTCGGAGGGATATTTAAACCCGAACAAAAGTTGGTTCCAACGCTCCGCCAGAACCGAGAAACAGGCCCCGACCTCTCCTTGCAGCACCTCACGGCATTCTTTCAGCGACGTTGTGGTCCAAATCCCGTTGCTCAGCCATGGCCAGGCAGCCATCACCACCCACCAAAGCGCCAACAAAGACAGAACCGTCAAAACGGTGTTGCTCAGCGACGAAAACAGATTTTCACGCAACCATTTAACCAGCCCCGCCTGGCTCGCCGGAGGCGGCACTTGCGGCAGCATTTGATGGCGTACAAACGCCTCATGGGATCGCATCATCTCAGCGCTCCTTCAGCTTAACGGCGTTGTTGTACATGTTCATCACAGCTGAAATCGACAGCGAGATCGTGAGATAGAACAGCATCAGCAAAAGCACGCATTCGATCGCTCGGCCCGTCTGGTTCAGCGTGATGCCGCCCAAAGTGCCCGTGATGTCCATATAGCCCACCGCAATCGCCAGTGACGAATTCTTAGTGATGTTGAGGTATTGCGAAATCAGTGGCGGAATGATCACCCGCAACGCTTGTGGCAAGATCACAAGATTCATGATCCGCTTCGGACGCAAGCCTAGCGAGGCTGCGGCCTCGGACTGGCCTTTTGAGATCGCTTGAATGCCGGCGCGAACGTTTTCCGCGATGAAGGCGCCCGTATAAATCGCGAGTGCAAACCACAGAGCAATCAGTGACCCCAGCATGTTCACGCCACCGGTGAAGTTGAATCCCTTGAGTTCGGGATACTCCAACGTGATGGGACGCCCCATCAGGTAATAAAGAATTAACGAAGGCAGCACTAGGATCGCCAATGTGGGCCACCCCATCGGCAGCAGACGGCCAGTCGCATACAGCAGCTTTGTCGCGTAACGCCGATAGTAAATCGCTCCCGCAATCGACAGAAGGAAGCCGATCACCACAACATTCGAGCCATCGCCCCACAAAGGCTTCGGCGCATAAATACCCCGGTTGGTAAACGCAAACGCGTCCCACAGCATCGAGGCGGATGGCTCTGCACCACGAAACGCATTTGGCGCGGGCAGAACAGCGGTCATTACCGAGAAGATAATCAAGATCCAGATGAGCACAGGCACGTTCCGGAACGCTTCGACATACACCGCCATCAGCTTACGCAGCAGCCAATTGGGAGACAGCCGCGCCACACCCGCAAACACACCGATCACCGTTGCTGTCAGGCAGGCGAGAAACGAGACGATGAGCGTGTTGAGTATCCCCACCATCGCAGCGCGCAGATGCGGTGACTGACTGTCATATTCGATTGGCCGCTGGTTGATGTCATAGCCCGATTGATTGCCAAGGAAATCAAACGAAATATTCAAACCAGCCTGCGCCAAGTTCTGTACCAGGTTCACACCGAGGTAGCTAAACAGCGAAATGATGCAGATCAGCGCGATAAACTGGAAGGTATAGGAGCGATACCGCGTGTCGTTCAACAGCATAGATAACCGGAACGACCCGGCGGGCGGATCAGTGAGCGACGTCATCTGGAATACCCCGTCTTTGCAACCCTGAATTCTGATTGAACCGGATGCGCTGATCGCACCTCTGCCGTGGGTCGCTTATTGTGTGAGAAATCGTCAAGGAGGCGAAAAGGGGCGCACGAGACAAATCCCGGCGCCCCTTTCCTAAATCAGATTAACGGAAGGGAGGCGTGTAAAGCAGGCCGCCGTCGGTCCACTGAGCGTTCAGGCCACGGGCCAGACCGATTGCAGTGCTTGCACCGATGTTCTTCTCGAAGACTTCGCCGTAGTTACCTACAGCCGCGATTGCGTTCTTCGCCCATGCATTGTCCAGACCCATCATCTTGCCCAGTTCACCTTCGGTGCCCAGCAGACGGTTGATTTCCGGATTTTGCGTCGGCGCAGCCGCCAGCTCTGCCACGTTCGCCGAGGTCACACCCAGCTCTTCAGCAGCGATCAGCGCGTTCAGCGTCCAACGGACAACATCGCCCCAGTCGTTGTCGCCATGGCGAACCAGCGGGCCGAGCGGCTCTTTCGAAATGATCTCCGGCAGAACGATGTGATCGCCGGGGGCTTCGAAGGTTGCGCGCGAGGCTGCGAGGCCGGATGCGTCAGTTGTGTAGGTGTCGCATGCGCCTGCGAGATACTGCTGGATACCTTCAGCATTGGTCTCGATTGGAACGGGCGTGTAGGTGATGTTGTTGCTGCGGAAGAAGTCCGCGAGGTTCAACTCGGTGGTGGTGCCGGTTTGGATGCAGACGGTCGCGCCGTTCAGTTCCTTGGCCGACGAAACGCCGAGCGCCTTCGGCACCATGAAGCCTTGGCCATCATAATAGTTAACGCCGATGAAGTCGAACTTCAGGTCGGTGTCGCGCGAGTAGGTCCAGGTGGTGTTCCGGGCCAGCATGTCGATCTCGCCAGAAGCCAGCGCGGTAAAGCGTGTCTTGCCGGTGGTCGGCACGAACTCGACAGCAGTCGGGTCGGCGAAAATGGCAGAGGCCACAGCGCGGCAAACCGCGACGTCAAAGCCTTCCCAATTGCCGTTCGCATCGGGAGCAGCAAAGCCCGCGAGGCCAGTGGTCACACCACAGTTCAGCTTGCCGCGAGCCTTGACGTCATCGAGAGTCCCAGCTGCAGCAACGCCAGCAGCAAGACCAGCAACGGTCAGTGCGCCAAGAAATACGGTTTTTTTCATTTTTACCTCTTCCTGATTATTCGCCCCCGTCCGTCGGGAGCGTTTTTGTTTGGCCTAAACGGTTGGCCCAGCCTCGCTTGGTGCGAAGCTGTTGAAGTGCCCTAATTGTGGTCGGATTCACCGCAAAAGGTCAAGTGATTGATCCAAGCATACAGGGTTAGAACGCCCACTGACCTTAGGGAAGGTGGAGCAGTTTTTCACACAACTGGCGCGTCCAGCAGAGTCAAAAATCGGAAAGCATGCAAGAAATCCAAACGCTTAAGAGCCGCTAGTCTTTCAGCGTCCTCATCAATTCCCCAAAGTTCTGCCTGCCAATCTTCATCAATTCGCGAGATCGACCATGCGTCTTCAGGGGGCAATGCACGCGCGCAAACCGCCAATCCAAGCACCAAAGATCCAGAAAGCCCCACCAAATCGTGCAGTGCCGCGATGCTGAACTCATCAAAGGCTGCCACTTTTTCGTGCAGAATCTCTAGGGCGCGGGCGTTTTGCGCGATGTGCATCACACCGTGCCCTGTCTGCAAAGTGGCGCCAAGGTTCTGAGCCGCCCAATCCAGCCACTGATTCCACCCTGCTGCTTGCCGTTCAATCAACTCCTTGGGACTGGTGGCCCGGTAGCACAAAAGATCACTTCCACCATAAGCGGCGATCAATGCCACGACCTCGGCGCGTTGCGGAACGACTTTGTCAATTGCAGAGTTCGCAGCACGCGTCACTGGCATCGTGCGCGGATCAACGGTCGCCTCCTGCGCCCGCCATTCCTCTGCAATCGCTTCTGCCATTGCCTGCGTTGGTACCACCAAGGCTGCTTTGGCCGGCGTCTTTACGGCGCGGCCATCAAGCTCCACCGTCCAGCCATGGTCACATTTCACGGCCAAGGCCTCTTTCCAGAACCGTTTTGCTTTCCAAGAACTCATGCCAAAGTCTCCGTCAGCTCCGCCAGAACGTTAGGCAGATCCGTGAATTGCGAAATGATCTGACTGGCCATCGGACGCAGCCGTTCAATGGGATGATATCCCCACGACACACCTATTCCGCGAAACCCTGCAGATGCCGCCATCTCCATATCAAAGCTTGTATCGCCGACCATCGCAGCATGGCGCGCCTCAACGCCTGTCTCGTCAAGACAAGCGAGCAGCATCGAAGGATGCGGCTTTGAGGGGTGATGATCAGCCACCTGCTCGGTGGCGAAAAAAGACTTGAGCTCATGGGCTTCCAACAGCGCATCCAAGCCACGTCGAGATTTCCCCGTCGCTATTCCCAAAAGCACGTCGTCACGGCTGGACAGTTCGTTGAGTACCTCACGAGCACCTGGATAGAGCGGCGACATGCCTGCGCCATGCGTCTGGCGCGCCTTTTGGAATTCGCCTTTATATGCCGCGACCAAACGTTGGCGCTGTGCATCCTGCCCAAACGGCAAAAGCACCTCCATTGCCCGATCTAGCGACAAGCCGACAATCGATAATATCTGCCCTGCCTCTGGCGGTGACAGTGCTTCGGCAAAAAACGCCCCACGCATCGCGTTAAGGATCTCTGCCTGACTATCCACAAGCGTCCCGTCCACGTCGAAGACAACAAGCCGGGGAATCATTCCCGTTGATCCTCGAACGGATCTTCCTCCACCACAGAAATATCCCAACCAAAAGTATCCCATGTCCGTGCCATGTGATCCGGCAGCGGCGCTGTAAAGGTCATGATTTTTTTGGTCAGAGGATGCTGAATTGACAAGCGGCGCGCATGAAGGTGCATTTTTCGACTGATGTCGCCCCCAAGCTGCGCGCCCCATCCATCACCCAAATTTTCTTGGCCGGAACCACCGTATTTTCCGTCGCCAACGATCGGATGACCTATCTCTGCCATATGGGCGCGAAGCTGGTGTGTGCGTCCGGTCAATGGCTCCAAGGCCACCCAAGCGCAGCGTTTTGCCGCCGTATCCAGCACGATGAAATCCGATGCCGCGCGCTGCGCGCCTTCGGTCTTGTCCACCTTTGCGGGATGGATGCAGATCATCTTTTCGCCTTCACCGCTCTTGCCATGTCCAGGAGCCTTTACAAGACCATATTTGATTGTGCCCTGCCGTGGCGAAGGCACTCCTGCCACAACGGCCCAATAGATCTTGCGCGTGGCACGATGGCGGAAGGATGCCGTCAATTCCGCCGCTGCCGCTCTGGTGCGTGCCATGACAAGCACACCAGACGTATCCTTGTCTAAGCGGTGCACCAGACGGGGCCGATCTTCAAAACCAAAGCGCAAGGCTTCGGAGAGTTGATCAATGTGCCGCGTGGTCTTTGATCCACCTTGAGACGCAAGACCCGCTGGTTTGTTCAACACAATCAGATGATCGTCGCGGTAAAGCACGCAAGCTTGGATCATCGCCGTATCTTGCGGCGAGACCCGCGCCTCTTGATGCGCCAACGCCTCGCCCGGCTCAGGCAATGGCGGCAATCTTACGGCTTGCCCGGTTTCCAAACGCGTGCTGGTCTTCACCCGGCCACCATCGACGCGGATTTCGCCTTTGCGGCAAATTTTCTCGACTTGAATTTGGCTAACGTGAGGGAAATGTCGCCGCATCCACCGATCCAGACGTTGCCCTGCATCGTCCTCGGTTACCATCAGTGTTTGTACCCGGCTCATGCCAGACCTCCTCGCACCAGCCAGAGCCCCATGCCGCAGGCTAAGATCGACAGCACTACAGAGCCCACCACGTAGAGTGCAGCGCTTCCCAAACGTCCCGCTTCCAATAAGCGGATCACATCAAGGGAAAATGCTGAAAACGTGGTGAACCCGCCCAAGAGCCCAGTCAGCAAGAACGGTGCGATTGGCGCAGTGCCTTTTGGGCCAAGCAGAAATGCCGCCAGAACCCCCATAGCAAGCGAGCCAATGACGTTCACCAAAAGCGTACCAATAGGGAAATGCGCGCCCAAAAAACGCGTGGCGCCGGAAACGACGAGAAAGCGCGCTACGGCTCCGATTGCGCCTCCGAGGGCGACCTGTGCAAGTGTCTGCATCATGGCCCCTCGTCGCTTAGCCCGGCCAAGGTGTCAAGCACCCCCCTTTGCGGCACGTTCGGCACGTTGCTTGGCAAACCAATCGAGGCGCTTCTTTAGTTCGCGTTCAAACCCCCGCTCGACGGGCTGATACAGAACCGGGCGGCGAACCCCGTCGGGGAAATAGTTCTGGCCTGAAAATCCGTCCTCGGCGTCGTGATCATAAGCATAACCTGCGCCATAGCCCTGCTCCTTCATCATTTTCGTAGGAGCATTCAGGATATGTTTTGGAGGTGGTTCCGAACCAGTCCGGCGCGCCTCGGCAAGGGCTGCTTTCCAAGCGACATAGATCCCATTCGATTTGGGGGCCAGCGCAAGGTAGGCGACTGCCTCGGCAAGTGCCAACTCTCCTTCAGGGCTTCCCAGTCGCTCGTAGGTCTCCCACGCGTGCAAACAAATCGATTGGGCCTGAGGATCAGCCAAGCCGATATCTTCTACGGCCATTCTGAGCACACGCCGCGCCAGATAGCGCGGGTCCTCCCCCCCTGTCAGCATACGCGCCAACCAATAAAGCGCTGCATCAGGGTCAGAGCCACGGACGGATTTATGCAGTGCTGAGATAAGATTATAATGCTCATCCCCAGATTTATCATATTTCGCCGCGCGCTTCATGAGCCGCTTTGACAAACCATCACGATCAATTTTGGGCGCAGGAGGCCATGCCGAAACTTGCTCCACCAGATTCAGGCAGGCGCGGCCATCACCATCTGACATATCCACCAAGGCTTCTCGGGCCTCTCCCGTGAGAGGCAACGTGCGACCCAGCTCTTTTTCCGCGCGTTGAATCAGCCGTTCCAAATCAGACGGCGTCAGGCGCTGTAACACCAAGACTTGAGAACGCGACAACACCGCAGCATTCAATTCAAAGCTTGGGTTCTCGGTAGTGGCCCCAACAAGAAGGATCGTGCCATCTTCCATATACGGCAAAAAGCCGTCTTGCTGTGCTTTGTTGAACCGGTGGATTTCGTCTACGAAAAGTAGCGTGCCTTTCCCTTGCAGACGCCGGAGCCGAGCGGCCTCGAAAACTTTCCGCAATTCAGGGACGCCTGTAAAAATTGCGCTGATCTGTTCGAAGTGTAGATCCGTTTCCCGCGCCAAGAGACGGGCAATGGTTGTCTTGCCAACCCCGGGCGGCCCCCAAAAGATGAGTGAAGACAGGCTTCCCGACGCGAGCATCACACCAAGGGGCGCTTCCGCTCCCAGAACTTGCTCCTGACCAATGACATCGGCGAGCGACTTTGGGCGTAGTCGATCCGCAAGCGGCCGAGGGCCTTCGCTTGGCGCGGGCCCAGCAAAGAGATCCCCCAAACTCACAACCGAACCCGAAGTGACATCCGCTTCAGACCGCGCTGAATCTCAATCGCCAAGGAACGCGTTGTACGCGCTAAGGTGCGTTCAATTTGCGATGTGTCCCTCAACTCTTGCTCATTGATCGCGAGGAGGACATCCCCCGCCGCCAGCCCCAAGCGTGCACCAATCGGGCCGGGGTCTTCCACAACAACCCCAACAGAATTTAGCGGCAGGTTGAAATCAGCCAGAACCGAGGGATTGATATTTGGCACCGAGAGCCCGGCCAAAGGCACGTCTGGTCCAACTTCAACGCGATTGCGTACCGGAGTATCAGGCGCCGCCATTAGCTTTACAAAGGCCGACAATACCGCACCATCCCGCAGATATTCCACCTCTGCTTCGGCATTCAATCCTTCGACTGTCATCCGAAATATCATTTCCTGAGCCGTGTTAACGGGAAAACCGCCCACACTTAGAATTACATCTCCCGACTGAAATCCTGCTTCTTTAAAGGGGCTTGCGGGATGGATATCCGAGATCAGGATGCCGCCCGGCCGATCCAAGGAGAGAGACGCCGCAATGTCACCGTCTACCGATTGGCCGCTCATCCCCGCCCATGGCCGCGTGAACCGATCATGACCTGCTTGGGATTGCTCAATGAAGCGGGACACGAGATTCGCCGGGATCGCAAAACCAATCCCGTTGGATCCCCCAGACCGTGTCAGAATGGAAGTGTTGATCCCAATAAGGGCCCCATTAAGATCAATCAAAGCCCCCCCAGAGTTGCCGGGATTAATCGCGGCATCTGTCTGAAGGAAATATCCGCGCCCTCCTCCATCAGCCCCGCCAGAACGTGCGAGCCCTGAAACGATGCCCGAGGTGACTGTCTGGCCAACGCCGAAAGGATTGCCAATTGCCAGAACCAATTCGCCAACCTCAACCGTATCGCTGTCGCGCAAAGTCAGGGCCGGTAAATTACTAGCGCCTTCAATTTTCAGAATGGCCAGATCCGCACTTTGATCCCCCAAAACAATCCTTGCTTCGAATTCCCGTCGATCATTGAGAACAACGCGGATGTCAGTTGCCTGACCAACAACGTGATAATTCGACACCACAAGACCGTCAGTTGTTAATATAACTCCTGACCCGAGTGAGTTTTGAACCTGCGGGCGAACCTCGCCTAAGCCACGGAAAAGGTCTGCGAAAAAGGGGTCGCTCGCAAAAGGTGAAACCTGAGCCTCAACAACGCGGCGCGCGTAAATGTTAACCACTGCGGGGGCAGCTTGTTTAACCAAGGGTTGGAAGCCTAGCGCGATTTCTGCGGAGGAGGACGGGACGCGGGTCTCTGCTTGAGCCGCACCGATCGTCATCGCAGCCACCAGAGCAAGGATCAGAAAGCGCGTCATTTGGGGCCTTTGGTTATGAGAAGCCTAGCGTAAAGATATGCGAACCACGCTGCGGGATTGCAAGCAATTGTCCCACCCCAAACAAAAAACCCCCGCGATAAAATCGCGAGGGTTAATTTAAGTCATTGTTTGACTTGAATTATTCTGCTGCTTCTTCTGCTGCAACGCGGGCGCGGTCTGCAGCGCCCTTGGCATCGACGTCACGATCTACGAACTCGATGATGGCCATTGGGGCCATGTCGCCGTAGCGGAAGCCGGCTTTTAGGATGCGGACGTAGCCGCCCTGACGGTCCTTGTAGCGTGGGCCAAGAATTTCGAAGAGTTTAGCCACATACTGGTCCTGCTTCAGCTGCGAACCGGCTTGGCGACGGGCGTGAAGATCGCCGCGTTTTCCGAGGGTTACCAGCTTTTCGATGATAGGACGCAGTTCCTTTGCCTTGGGCAAAGTGGTCTTGATTTGCTCGTGTTCGATGAGCGAACCAGCCATGTTGGCGAAGAGCGCCTTACGGTGCTCGTGTGTACGGTTCAGGCGGCGGTATCCGCGGGCGTGACGCATGTCTAACTCCTTGACTTCATTTTACTTTGTCTGGCAGCTCCGCGTAAAGAGCCACTCTCCTTGGGGCAGGATTGCCCATCTTTTGCGGTCATACGTTAACGAGAAGCTAACTGTATGATTTACGTATGTTTCGCGTATGGTTTGCGTCATGACGCAAACCGCCTACCCCGGCAAACCGGGATAGGCGCGAAGGCACCTTAGAAGGCGTCTTCAAATTTCTTTGCCAGATCTTCAATGTTCTCTGGCGGCCAGTCCTCGACGTCCATCCCGAGATGCAGACCCATGCCTGAGAGCACTTCCTTGATCTCGTTGAGCGACTTGCGGCCGAAGTTCGGGGTGCGGAGCATCTCGGCTTCGGTTTTCTGGATAAGATCGCCGATGTAGACGATATTGTCGTTCTTGAGGCAGTTTGCCGAACGCACGGACAATTCCAGCTCATCCACCTTCTTGAGAAGAAGCGGGTTGAACTCGAGACCGTCATCAACATCGGATTTCGACGACGAATCCGGCTCGTCAAAGTTGACGAAGACTTGCAGCTGATCCTGAAGGATCCGCGCAGCATAGGCCACGGCATCCTCTGGTGTCAGCGACCCGTCGGTTTCCATCTTCAAGGTCAGCTTGTCGAGATCAAGGTTCTGGCCTTCACGGGTGGGTTGCACCTCGTAGGAAACCTTCTTGATCGGCGAGAAGATGGCGTCGATCGGGATCAGGCCAATCGGCGCATCCTCGGGACGATTCTTATCAGCGGCGACATAGCCCTTACCGGTGTTCACGGTAAGCTCCATGTAAACATCCGCACCATCATCGAGGTGGCAGATCACGTGATCACGGTTCAGCACTTCAATGCCAGCCGAGGTCGCGATGTCGCCAGCTTTCACCACGCCCGGACCCTTTGCAGAGATCGAAATGCGCTTAGGCCCTTCGACTTCCATCTTCAGGCTGACGCCCTTGAGGTTCAAGATGATGTCGGTGACGTCTTCGCGCACACCGGCGACCGACGAAAACTCGTGCAGCACGTTGTCGATTTGCACCGACGTGATGGCGGCGCCCTGAAGCGACGACAGCAGCACACGGCGCAGCGCGTTGCCGAGCGTGAGGCCAAAGCCTCGCTCCAGCGGTTCGGCGACCAGCGTCGCTTGACGCGCCGGGTCATTGCCAGGCTTTGTGTCAAGCTGCAGTGGCTTGATCAGTTCCGACCAGTTCTTGTGGATCATGCATCCCTCCATTCCAGCGGCGCCTCCATGTCCTTAAAGGCACCGCGCCCGAGGTTAAGAAACGGCGAACCGAGGCCCTGCACATGCGGGGCCCCGGCAAAGTTTCATCAAATTAGACGCGACGGCGCTTCGGCGGACGGCAGCCGTTATGCGCGATCGGCGTTACGTCGCGGATCGAAGTGATCTGAAAAACGACAGCAGCAAGGGCGCGGAGAGCCGATTCACGACCCGAACCCGGGCCCTGCACTTCGACTTCCAGCGTCTTGACGCCATGCTCTTGCGCCTTGCGGCCCGCGTCTTCAGCGGCCATCTGAGCGGCGTAAGGGGTCGATTTCCGCGAACCCTTGAAACCCATGGTGCCAGCAGACGACCATGCGATCGCATTGCCCTGCACATCGGAGATCAGGATCTTGGTGTTGTTGAACGAAGAGTTCACATGCGCAACGCCAGAGGCGATGTTCTTGGAGACCTTCTTCTTGCCACCACGGCGAGTATCACGTGCCATGTTGTAGACCCTCCCTTATTTCTTCTTGCCCGCGATGGCCTTTGCAGGGCCTTTGCGAGTGCGAGCGTTGGTGTGGGTCCGCTGACCGCGAACGGGGAGGTTCCGACGATGGCGCAGGCCGCGATAGCTGCCCAAGTCCATCATACGCTTGACGTTCATCGTGACTTCGCGGCGCAGATCGCCTTCGACAGTCAGGTTGGCGTCGATGTATTCGCGGATTGCAAGCACTTCTGCGTCGGTCAATTCATTGACGCGACGGGCCTCGTCGATTTTGACGGACGCGCAGATTTGCTGCGCGGTGTGGAGGCCAATGCCAGTGATATAGGTGAGGGCGATGGGGACCCGCTTTGCAGTCGGGATGTTCACGCCAGCGATACGTGCCACGTTACGTGTTCCTTTCGTTGCGGTTCCGTATTTCCAGAACCTTTTTTCACAACGGTGACCTAAGGTTTAACGCCTTAAGCCGCAGCTGATCAGGTGATCTAATTCCATAGGGCATGAGCCCGCAGAGAATCAGTGTCTCGGCAGAGATAGGGCTGGGTATGGACAATTCAGCCCACCGTCAACCCCCCCGCACTCTGCGTTCAGCGATCGAGAACCTTTGCGATATCAGCCTCGACTGCCGACATCTCGCCCAAACCGTCCACACCGTGGAGTTGGCCCTTGGCATAATAGTAGCCAATCAGCGGCGATGTCTTTTTGTAATATTCCATAAGGCGGGTTTTCAGGCTGTCTTCGTTGTCGTCTGCGCGACGTTTGAAGTCGGCCTTTACACCGCAGGAGGTGCAGATGTGATCAGCCGGGATTGGTTTGGTCACGTCGTTATAGACTTCGCCGCAATGTCCGCAGGTAGAGCGTGCCGTGATCCGGCTGACGAGGGCAGCATCATCGACTTGCATCTCGATGACGGCGTCGAGCCTCTCGCCTGTGGCAGCCAGAAGCGCCGCGAGCGCGTCGGCCTGTTTGAGGGTGCGCGGGAAGCCGTCGAAAATGAAGCCTCCCTGCTTGTCGCCCTCGAGCTTCTCGCGGATCAGGCCGATGACGATTTCGTCGGTCACCAACTCGCCACGGTCCATGATCGCTGCAACACGAAGGCCCATCTCGGTGCCGGAGGTCTTGGCCTCGCGGAGCATGTCGCCGGTTGAGAGCTGGATCATATTCCGGCCCTCAACGAGGAAACGAGCTTGGGTGCCTTTACCCGCGCCGGGCGGTCCGAGAAGTATAATGTTCATCGACGCGCAGGCCCCCGGGCACGTTTCTTGGTTTTGCCGCGCAACTGCGACTTCTCCAGCAGGCCCTCATATTGATGGGCGAGCAGGTGGCTTTGCACTTGCTGGATCGTGTCCATGGTTACCGAGACGACGATGAGCACGGAGGTGCCACCGAAGTAGAACGGGATGGCAAGTTGCGAGCGAAGGATTTCCGGCAGCAGGCAGACCAGCGCGAGATAGGCCGAGCCAAGCACAAGGACGCGATTGACGACATACTCAAGGTATTTCGCTGTGCGCTCACCTGGACGGATACCGGGAACGAAACCGTTCTGGTTCTTCAGGTTTTCCGCGACTTCATCGGGTTTGAAGGCCACGTTGAACGTGTAGAAATAGGCGAAGAACACGATCATGGTGGTGAAAAACGCCAGATAGAGCGGCTGGCCCGGACCGAAATATGCAAGGATGGTCGAGAGCACCGGGCTTGTGGAATTACCCGAGAATGTGCCGATGGTGGTGGGCAGCAGAAGAAGTGAGGACGCGAAAATGGCGGGAATCACGCCTGCTGGGTTCCCCTTGACGGGCAGGACCGACGAGCCGCCGTCGTAGACTTTCATGCCGACCTGACGACGGGGGTATTGGATCGGGATCTTGCGAAGGGCGCGTTCCATGAAGACGACGAACGCGATGGTCACGATGACCATGATCATCACGCCGATAATCACGGCGGGGCTGACGGCGCCCGAGCGACCTTGGCTCAGGAATTGAGCGAGTGCTGCCGGGATCTCGGCGATGATGCCGACGAAGATGATCAGAGAGATACCGTTGCCGATGCCGCGTGCGGTGATCTGCTCACCCAGCCACATCAGG
>DOOI01000049.1:14489-14684 GCA_003512825.1 Paracoccaceae bacterium
CATCAGGAACATGGTGCCGCCCACGAGGGTGACCACGCAGGTGGCGATGAAGAACCAATATGGCAATTCCGCTTGGACGAGATCACCCGAATAAAGCGAGACGGCGAGGCCATAGGCCTGCATCGTGGCCAGAGCCACTGTGCCGTAACGGGTATATTGGTTCATCTTGCGGCGGCCCTGCTCGCCTTCTTTCTT
>DOOI01000049.1:14992-15228 GCA_003512825.1 Paracoccaceae bacterium
ATAGAGCCCAAGAGCTGGACGATGATCGAAGCGGAGATGTAGGGCATGATGCCAAGGGCGAAGATCCCCATTCGGCCAAGCGCACCGCCAGTGAACATCGACAAGATGCCCCCAAGGCCTGCGGCGGCGCCTTCCATAAACTCGCGCAAGGCTGCGCCGTCGATACCGGGGACTGGGATGAACGTGCCGAGACGGTAAACGATCAGAAGGCCGAGAGTGAAGAAAATGCGCTGACG
>DOOI01000011.1:0-537 GCA_003512825.1 Paracoccaceae bacterium
GCATAGCCCGCCATCATCAAGTCCCGCGACGCATCGGTCCCCCAATAATGTCCCTTGGCCAAAAACGGCACCGCCTTGCAGCCCAGCCGCAATGATCCCGCACCAATATCAAGCAAATGATGCATGGGCTCCAACCCCACCCCCCGCAAGATCTCCATCTGCGCCCGTCCGGTCTCCTCCCACCGCCCGCCGACAATGTCGCGATGCCGCCCCGCCGCCAGCGCAGTCTCATAAAACCCCGGTCGCAAATAGGGCGACGGCGCACTCATCGCGCGCGCGCCTTGTCTTCTTGCCTGAAATATCCCGGGGGGGCGCAGCGGGGGCAGAGCCCCCTTGCCTCACGCCGCATCCAATAGCCCCCGCCCCTTCAAGAGCGCCTCTACCCCCGGCAGTCGCCCGCGGAACCGCTCATAGAGCGCCGCCGCCTCCTCCGAGCCACCGCGTGAGAGAATATGCGCCTCCAAGGCCCGCGCCGTCTCGGGATCAAACGCATCGCCGCGCTCCTCAAAGGCCGCAAAAGCATCCGCATCCATCACC
>DOOI01000011.1:801-4922 GCA_003512825.1 Paracoccaceae bacterium
AAAAGCATCCGCATCCATCACCTCAGACCACATGTAGCTGTAATAGCCCGCCGAATAGCCGTCCCCGGCAAAGACATGCGCGAAATGCGGCGTTGCATGGCGCATGGCAATCTCACGCGGCATACCAATCGCCTCAAGCACCTCGACCTGTTTTTGCATCGGATCTGCGGGTGCCACCCCCTCGTGAAACGCCAGATCAACCAGTGCCGACGAGACATATTCCACAGTCTGGAACCCCTGATCGAAATTCGCCGCCCCCAAGACCTTCTCCAACATCGCCTGTGGCATCGGCTCCCCTGTCTCCGCATGCACCGCAAAAGCGCGCAACACCTCTGGCACCTCCAGCCAATGCTCAAACAACTGACTGGGCAACTCCACAAAGTCCCGCGCCACAGAGGTGCCCGAAATCGAGCCATAGGTCACATCCGACAGCATCTGATGCAGCGCATGACCAAACTCATGGAACAAAGTCCGCGCATCGTCATAAGACAAAAGCGCGGGCTCAGCTTTGGCGAAATTGCAGACATTGATCACCACAGGCGCGGCCAATTCGGGGAATTTCGCCTGCGCCCGCAGGGCCGAACACCACGCGCCAGACCGTTTCGAGCCACGCGCGAAATAATCCCCGATAAATACCGCCACATGCTGCCCCCCGCGCGTCACCTCCCATGCCCGCGCATCCGCATGGTAAAGCGGCGCCTCGATCGGGGTAAACTCCAGCCCGAACAACCGTGTCGCACAGTCAAACGCCGCAGCGATCATCTTCTCCAGCTGCAAATAGGGCTTCAGCGCCGCCTCATCCAGATCATGCTCCACTGCACGCAGCTTGGCCGCGTAATAGTGCCAGTCCCATGGCTCCAGCCGCCCGGTGATCCCATCCGCTGCCAGCAAGCCCGCCAGCTTCTTGGCATCGGCTTCTGCCCGCGCCTTTGCTGGCCCCCAAACCGCCATCAACAAATCGCGCACACGCGCAGGCCCGCCCGCCATCTCGGTCTCCAGCTTGTAGGCCGCAAACGAAGGATAGCCCAACAACGCCGCCCGCTCCTCGCGCAGCTTCAGCGTCTCGGTGGCCAAGGCGCGGTTATCTGTCTCCCCCCCATTTGCCCCGCGCGCGGTGAACGCACGCCAGACCGTCTCGCGCAACGCCCGATTGGGCGAGAGCTGCAAGAACGGCGTCGCCAGCGACCGCGACAAAGTCACCACAGGCCCCGGCCGCGCCTTTTCACGCCCCGCCGCCAGCGCCGCCTCGCGCAAGAACCCCGGCAATGCCGCAACATCCTCTTGCGTCAAATCAAGATACCAACTGCGCTCATCCGCCAGCAGATTCTGAGTGAACGCCGTGCCCAAACTGGCCAAACGCCCCTTGATCTCCTTCATCCGCGCCTCATCATCGCCCATCAGCGCCGCACCTGACCGCACAAAGCCGCGATAGGTCAGCTTCAACACCCGCGCCTGCTCGGGGCTCAAATCCAACGCCTCGCGCTGCTCCCAAAGCATCGAAACCCGCGCAAAAAGCACTTTATTGGCCGAAATCTCCGCCCAATGCGCCGCCAGCTTCGGGGAGAACTCCCGCTGCAACGCCTCGCGCGCAGGCGTCGAATCCGCCCCGGCAACGGTGTAAAACGCGCCCAAAACCCGGTCCAAACCGCGCCCAGCTGCCTCCAAAGCCTCCACCGTATTGGCAAATGTCGGGGCCTCTTGTGCATCAGCAATAGCCGCAATTTCCGCCCGGTGCTCCGCCAAGGCCACCTCCACCGCAGGCGCATAATCCTCATCGCGGATCACATCAAAGGGCGGCATATCAAACGGCGTGTCCCAACGGGCGAGCAACAGCGGATTGGTCATCTTTCACCTCATAAATCGCGTTACCCTAGAGGTAGTCGCCCCACGCGCCCCTTGCAATGGAGCGCAAGCCGCGCCAGCCTTCCGCCATCCCAAAACAGTCTCACGGAAAGGCCCGCCATGCGAAACCACCAAGGCCCGCAAACCCTCGCGATCCACGCGGGTGAGTCCCCCGATCCCGGCACAGGCGCCTCCTCTCCGCCCCTGCATATGTCCTCCACCTTCTGCGTCGACGCGCCCGCAGGCTTTTCCGCTCATGACCTTGGCTCCGAAAGCCCCTTCCTCTACGCGCGCTGGTCCAATCCCACTGTCGATATGTTCGAGCGCAAAATAGCCGCCCTTGACGGGGCCGATGCCTGCCTTGCCACGGCTTCCGGCATGGCGGCGGCCTCTGCCATCTTCTTTACCTTCCTCTCCGCAGGCGATCACGTCGTGGTCTCCGATGTCTCTTATGCCGGCGTCGCCGAACTCGCGCGCGAAACCCTGCCCCGGCTCGGCATTCAAGTCTCGCTGGTCGACCTTTCTGATCCACAAAACCTCGCCAATGCGCTGCGCCCCAATACAAAACTTGTGCATGCCGAAACTCCGGTCAATCCGATCACCCGCCTGACCGACCTTTCCGCCATCGCGGCGCTCACCCATCAAGCAGGCGCGCTGCTTTCGTGCGACTGCACCTTCGCCTCTCCCATGGGTCAGCGCGCTACGGCCCTCGGTGTCGATTTGGTGATGCATTCTGCCACCAAATATATCGGCGGCCATGGCGATGCGCTTGGCGGCACGATTTCGGGCCGGGCCGCGCTGATCAAACAATTGCGTGTCGAGGCGGGCATTCACCACGGCGGCATTCTCTCGCCCTTCAACGCTTGGCTCATCGCACGCGGCGCAGCCACACTGCCCTTGCGAATGCGCGCCCATCAATCCGGCGCACTCGAGGTCGCACGCTGGCTTGAAACCCATCCCGCTGTCACCCGTGTGCTCTACCCCGGCCTGCCATCGCATCCCCAATATGATCTGGCCCAGCGCCAAATGCTCAACAGCTCCGGCATGATCGCCTTCCAAGTGGGCAGCGCGGAACAGGGGCGCGCCTTGGCGCAAACCATGATCGAGAAACTCGACATGGTGCATTATGCCGTCTCACTCGGCCATCATCGCAGCTTGATCTTCTGGATGGAAACCGCAGCCCTGCTCGCCTCCTCCTTCCGTCTGGAAGGTGCCCAAGCCGAAGGCTACCGCGCTTTCGCAGGCGATGGCATCTTCCGCTTGTCCGTCGGCCTCGAAGACCCGCCCGATATCATCGCCGATCTCGGCCGCGCCCTGGGCTGACAGCACCACCCGCATCTGGCCCGCACCGCGCATAAACCCGACCCTTTGGTCGGGTTTATGTCATGACGCGGGCCAGACGTGAAACAGACGCAAATCATACCGCCGATTTTGCCAAAGCTCCGCAATCGGGACAGTCGGCGCGCGGATGCAACTTGATCTTCCGGGTCTCACTCCAAAGCCCGTCATAGATCACCATCTCCCCCCGCAAGGCCGCCCCCGCGCCCGTAACCACCTTAACCGCCTCCAAAGCCATCATACTGCCGACCACCCCCGGAAGCGGCGCAATCACCCCAGCCTCCGCACAGGCCGGCGCCAATCCAGCGGCAGGAGCTTCCGGAAAAATACAGCGATAACAAGGCGTTCCTTTCGCCGCATCAAAGACAGTCACCTGTCCCTCCCATTGCGTCAACGCGCCCGATATCAGCGGCTTTCCCTGCGCCACAGCCACTTTATTGCTCAAATACCGCGTGGCGAAATTATCGGTCCCATCCAAGATCACATCATAATCGGCAAATAACTCAGCAGCAATCTCCTCGGTCAGCCGCCGCTGATAGGGGCGCAACTCGATAAACGGGTTCAACCCCCGCATCGCCATCACCGCCGACTGCACCTTCGCCATCCCAATCCGCTCATCGGAATGAATGACCTGCCGCTGCAGGTTCGATCCCTCAACCAGATCGTCGTCAATCACCCCAATGCGCCCCACACCCGAAGCCGCCAGATAAAGCAGCGCAGGCGCCCAAAGCCCGCCCGCCCCAATCACCAAGACTTTGGCATTCTTAAGCTTTTTTTGACCCGAGCCGCCGACCTCACGCAGCACGATATGGCGCGCATAGCGTTCCAACTCGCTCTCGCTAAAGCTGCCCGCCCGCACAGGGTTTACCGCATCCGCCTTTACCTGCGCCGCCACAACCCGGCCCCGCAGCCGGGCCAGCCCAGCCCGGTAGAGCCCCACC
>DOOI01000011.1:5183-10903 GCA_003512825.1 Paracoccaceae bacterium
CCAAGGCCACGCCCCCCCCCAACAGTGCCCAAGGCGCAACCGACCCGCCGACCACCTGACGCAGCCCTGCCTCCGGCGGCAGAGCCCATGCCCCCAACGCAAAACCCGCCCAAAGCACGGCAATCAACCCCTGCCGCAACCGCAAAGGCGCCTTCATCACCGCGCCAATGCCCCAAATTGCCAGCGCCATCGCCAGAAAAAGTCCCATTTCCAGCCCCTTAGCCCCGTTTCTTACTGCCGCCCGGTCGAGCCAAAGCCACCCGTCCCACGCGCGGTTTCATCGATCTCACCCTTCATTTCAAACGCCGCTCGCACAACAGGCGCCACCACCATCTGGGCAATCCGATCCCCATGCGCCACACGAAACACCTCCGCACCCGCATTCAACAAGATCACGCCGACTTCGCCACGATAATCGCTGTCAATGGTGCCGGGACTGTTGGGCAGTGTAATCCCATGTTTCAACGCCAGCCCCGACCGCGGTCGCACCTGCACTTCAAATCCCGGCGGGATCGCCATGACCAACCCCGTCGGCACCAGTGCCCGCGCTCCCTGCACAATCTCCACTGCGCCGCGATCCTTGAAATTCGCCCGCAAATCCGCCCCCGCCGCCCCTGCCGTGGCGTAAGTCGGCAAGCCCAAATCCCGGTCCGCCCCTTCTGCCCAAACCACCTGAATGATCGCCATCCCCAGCCCCTTCCGCCGCTCAGCCCGTCTTCTTGCTGAAAATATCCCCGCCGGAGGCTCCCGCATCAACCAACCGCGCCTCACCCAAAGGTCACAAAGCCGCCGCCATCCGCGCCGCCAACCGCTCCGCCACCGCATCCTTGCCCATGCGGGGCCAGTCTTCGGCCCCGTCTGCCGTGATCAATGTCACCGCATTCTCGCTCCCCCCCATGATCCCGGTTTCGGGGCGCACATCATTGGCCACAATCCAATCACAGCCCTTGCGCGCGCGCTTGGCCGTCGCATAGGCCACCACGTCATGGGTCTCAGCGGCAAATCCCACCACCAGCTTTGGCCGCCCATCGCGGCGTTGCGCCACTTCCGCCAGAATATCGCGGTTCTCGGCAAAATGAAGCGTCGGCAATCCGCCGTTTTCCTTTTTCATTTTTGCCTCAGACGGTTGCGCCACCCGCCAATCCGCCACAGCGGCTGCCATCACAGCCGCATCCGCCGGCAAGGCCGCCTCCACAGCCGCCAGCATTTGCGCCGCCGTCTCCACCCGCACCACCTGCACGCCTTCCGGCGGCGGCACGCTCGCAGGCCCGGTGACAAACACCACCTCGGCCCCCAATTGCGCCAAAGCGCGCGCAATCGCACTTCCCTGCGCCCCCGACGACCGGTTGGCGATATAGCGCACCGGATCAATTGGCTCATGCGTCGGCCCGGATGTTACCACCACGCGCTTGCCCGCCAGCGGCCCCTCGCGCAGCATGGCAACCACCTGAGCAAAAATCTCCGCAGGCTCCACCATGCGGCCCGGCCCATATTCGCCACAGGCCATATCACCAGACACAGGCCCGGCAAACGTCACCCCATCGCGGTGCAGCGTGGCCATATTGCGCTGCGTCGCCGGATGCTCCCACATCCGCACATTCATCGCCGGCGCGATCAGCACCCGCTTGTCCGTCGCCAAAAGCAGCGTCGAGGCCAAGTCATCTGCCGCACCTGTCGCCATCTTCGCCATCAAATCCGCTGTCGCAGGCGCCACAACCACCAGATCCGCCGCACGCGACAATTGGATATGGCCGATCTCCACTTCCTTTGTCAGATCAAAAAGCGCCGTATGCGCCTCTTCGCCAGCCAATGTCCCCATCGTCAGCGGCGTCACAAATTCGGCCCCCGCCCGCGTCAACACAGGCGTCACCGCCGCACCAGCCGCACGAAACATCCGCACCAACTCGGGCAGCTTGAAGGCCGCGATCCCGCCACCCACGATCAAAAGTATGCGCTTATTCGCCAGCATCCGAGCCTCCCTCAGGGTCGGGTCGAGACTAGGCCGCAGCCTGCGCGCGCGCAAGCCGCTCTGCTCTCAACGAAACGCCTTGCAGGGATCTTCTCGCAGCACAGCCGGGGCATCGACCACCCAATCAAACTGCCCAAACACCGCCCCGTCCTCAGACTGGCCCAGCGAAAAATGCCGAACCTGCGGCTCCGCCCGGGCCAAGAACTCCGGCGCGCCCCCATCCAGCCGCGCATGCCCATTGCCCAGAATGACCGCCACAGGCCCCCCTGTCTCGGCCAAGGCTTGGGCCGCCACCTGCGCCAAAACCGCGTCCCGCAGCCGCTGAACCTCTACCATCGAGGGCAACATGTCTTCAGGAAGGGCGTCACAATGCGCCGCGCGCTGTTCGTCTTGTGCTGCGATCTGCGCCTCGGCGTCCAAGGCCCGGTCCAACCCATAGCGGGCCGCCGCGCGAAAAATCGGGTAATAAAGTGCAAAATCCGGCCAGCCGCTCTCGGCCCAGCCCGCCGCTTGCGCCACCACCTCCGCCGTGTCAGACGCCACCCCCCGCACGCGCTCTGCCGCACCTTCGGTCAACATCTCAAAGACGACAGCACGCGGCGCCAATGCGCTAACCCACGCGGCTTGCACCTCGTGATGCACCGGGTTGTCATGGATTTCGCCCAGAAACACCACCTGCGCCGCGCGCACCGTTTCAGGAATGGCCTCGGCCCATAGGGCGAAAGGCCAGCACAACCCCATCAAAAGCAGTGCAATGCGTCTCATCACAGAAACGCATGCACCTCTTGGGACGTTGTTTCCAGTGTTTTCCGCATCTTCATGAATGCCGCAGCCTCCAGCTGACGCACCCGCTCCTTTGACAGACCCAGCTCCGCTCCCAGCGACTCCAGCGTCCGAGGCTCGTCGCGCAGCTTGCGCTCGACCACGATGAACCGTTCGCGCTCACTGAGCGCATTCATCGCCGACGCCAACCAGCCCCGCAGCTGCGCCCGGTCATGGCGCTCTTCTACCACTTCTGCCCCCTGAGGCGCTTCATCTTCCAGCGTATCCATCCACTCGCGACCATCCTCATCCGAGGTCTGCATGGCGTTCAGGCTGAAATCCGACCCGGCCAGACGGCCATCCATCATCTCGACATCGGCCAGCGGCACACCAATCTCCATGGCGATCATCTGGTTCAATTGCGACCGATCAAGGTTCTCACCCCGCGCCAAAGCTTCTCGCTCCAGCTTCGCCTGCACCCGCCGCATGTTGAAAAACAGCGACTTCTGACTAGAGGTGGACCCGGTCCGCACCATCGACCAGTTCCGCATCACATAATCTTGGATCGACGCCTTGATCCACCAAACCGCATATGTCGAAAACCGCACACCGCGATCGGGGTCAAACTTGTCTGCGGTCTTCATCAGACCCAGACCAGCCTCTTGGATCAGGTCATTCATGGGGGCGCCGTAGCGGCGGAATTTTCCGGCCATCGACACCGCCAACCGCATGTAAGCCGTGATCAACCGATGCAACGCCGCCTCGTCGCGATGGTCGCGCCAAGCATAGGCCAGCTTCAACTCAGTCTCCGCATCCAAAAGCTCTGCTTTCATCACGCGGCGCATCATCCGCCCATCAATCGTTCCGTCCAAAGCCATGGCTTCCCCCATCGATCGGGCCGATCCACCTGTGGTCAGGCGGCATCGGCAACCCTTGCGTTCTGTTTGTAATTAGCTACGCAGGAGGTCTGCGATCGGATCAAAAACATGACTGAAAAAAGCATACTTGTTTTGGGTGGGGCCGCTTCGGGCAAATCTGAATGGGCCGAAGCTCTTGCCATGCGCCTTGCCCCTCGCCGCCTTTACATCGCCACCGCGCAGGCTTGGGATGATGAAATGCGGGAAAAACTGGCCCGCCACCGGGCCCGTCGTGACACCACTTGGCGCACGGCGGAATGCACGAGTGCCACGCAAGATGCCCTGGTGGCAGCGCTCGCTTCCGCGCAACCAGATGAAGCGGTGCTGCTCGATTGCGCCACCATGTGGCTCACCAATCTGATCTTGGCAGAGGCGGATCTTCCCCTTGCCGAAACCGCGCTTTTTGAGGCGCTCAGCAATTGTGCTGCGCCTGTGGTGATTGTCTCCAACGAGGTGGGCCAAGGGATTGTGCCCGACAATGCCCTTTCGCGCCGCTTCCGCGAGGCACAAGGCGCGCTCAATCAAAGGCTCGCCGCCCATGCCACCCATGTTGTCGCCGTCATGGCAGGCCTGCCCTTGTCGCTCAAAGGCCCGCTGCCGTAACGCCACCCCACTGGGTCTGACGCAGGGTCAGCCGTTTGCCCCCTTGCCCGCGCCCCCCTCCCCTCGGCACACTCCACCGAAAGTAGCCCCCGCATGCAGCGCATTCTCGTCGATCAAGCCAATATCCGCAGCGCCCATCTGGCCAGCACTCCCGATGCCGCTTTGGGCGAGGGCCAAGCCCGCCTGACCATCGAGAGCTTCTCCCTCACCACCAATAACGTCACCTATTCCGCAACCGGGGATGTCTTGAAATATTGGCAGTTTTTTCCCTCCGGCCAGTCGGGTCAGGGCATCGTGCCCGTCTGGGGCACGGCCCATGTCAGCGAAAGCCGGGCCGCGTGCCTGCCCATTGGCACCCGGCTTTATGGCTATTTGCCCATGGCCGATCACCTTGTCATCACACCCGAACAAACCAGCGCACAAACGTTCTCCGATATCGCCCCTCATCGGGCCGGACTGGCCGCGGTTTATAACAGCTACACCGAAGTCGCCCCCGCCAATCCCCGCTCCGACGCATTGCGCGCGCTCCTCCAGCCCCTCCTGGCCACCTCATGGCTCCTTGCCGATTGGCTCGCCGACAATGCCTTCTTCGAAGCCGATCAGATCATCATCGGCAGCGCCTCGTCAAAAACCGGACTGGGGCTGTGCAAATTTCTTAAAGAAATTTCCCCGCGCCCTTTCCAGATCGTTGGCCTGACTTCGCAGAGCAACACCGCCTTTGTGGAAAGCCTTGGGGCCTGCGATCTCGTTTTGCCCTATGACGCGCTCGAAACCCTGCCACCAAAAGCGTCTGTCTATGTCGACATGGCGGGCAATGCCGCTGTCAAATCGCGCCTCCACCATCATTTGGGGGCGACACTCAAACATTCCGCCGCCGTCGGCACGTCGCATTGGGACCAGTTTGCTCCGCCGCAAAACCTGCCCGGCCCCAAACCGCAATTCTTTTTTGCCCCCGCCCAGATCGCCAAACGCCGCGCCGAATGGGGCGCAGGCGAGATCAACCGCCAAATCACCGCGGCTTGGCAACGCATCGCCAATGACGCGGCCGATTGGCTCGACATCATCCCCCATTCCGGCCTTGCGGCCGCCCCCGCCCTCTGGACCCGACTGGCCTCCGGCGCGGTGCCCCCGCGCGAAGGCCATATCCTCCACGTCTCCCCCCCAGCCGCCAAAGGCCCGCTTGCATGACCACGACCCGCCTCTTTCTGGTCCGCCACGGGCCGACCCACGCCAAGGCCATGGTCGGCTGGACGGACTTGCCCGCCGACCTTTCCGATACCGCCCAAGTGGCCCGCCTCGACGCCGCCCTCCCCTCCGAAGCGCTGGTCATCTCATCTGACCTCTCCCGCGCCGTCGCTACCGCCGACGCCATCCAAAACACCCGCCCGCGCCTGCCCCATGATCGTGATCTGCGCGAAATCCACTTCGGGGATTGGGAAATGCAAAACTGGCGAGACATCGAAGACCAA
>DOOI01000011.1:11138-24645 GCA_003512825.1 Paracoccaceae bacterium
GGCGAGACATCGAAGACCAAGAGCGCCTGCATGCCTATTGGGAAACCCCCGGCGACGTCTCGCCACCGGGCGGCGAAAGCTGGAATGCGGTCTCATCTCGCGTCAACCGCGCCGTTGATCGCCTCCTGCGCGCACATGCTGGCCGTGATGTGATCCTCGTCGCCCATTTTGGCGTGATCCTCACCCAAGTCCAACGCGCAAAGGGCCTGACAGGCTACGAAACCTTCGCCCACAAGATCGACAACCTCTCGCTCACCGAAATTCACGCCCAACCGACGGGCTGGCATCTGGCCCAACTCAATGTGCTGCCATGACGCTTCTGAACGCGCAAAAGCCATGCTAGGCTGTCGCAACGGCCATGCGCCCTCCTGGCGCGACAACAGGAGGAATGCCTGTGACCTATGAATTGATCGTCGGCAACCGCCTCTATTTCAGCTGGTCGCTGGCCGCTTGGCTGATGCTCAACCGCTTCGACACCGGCGCCAAGGTCACCACCACATACCTGCGCCCCCAAGAAGAAGGCGGCATCGGACCGCTGCTTGAGGCCCATGCGCCCGCCCGCACGGTGCCCACGCTCTGCACACCCGAAGGCGCCGTTCTGTGCGACAGCATGGCCATCGCCGAAGAACTGGCCACCCGCTTTCCCCATGCAGGCTTCTGGCCCAGCGACCCGCTTGCCCGTGGCACTGCCCGCGCCCTTGCCTGCGAAATGCACGCCAGTTTCCGCAGCCTGCGGTCCGATTGGCCAGTCAACTTGCGTGTGGCGTATGAAGCCCAAACCCCGCCCAGCGCAGTCGCCAGTGAACTTGATCGCCTCGAAACCATCTGGACCCATGCGCGCCACGTCACCCAAAGCCAAACACCATGGCTTTGCGGGCCCTATTCGATTGCCGATGCTATCTTCGCCCCTATGGCCACCCGTCTCGCCACCTATGGCTTTGACACCCGCCCAACGACCAAAGACTATGTCGCAGCCCATCTCTGCGACCCCGCGCTGCGCCGTTGGCGCGCGATGGGGCTGGTCAGCGAGCCGCGCATGCCCAAAGTCGAGCGCCCCTTCCCAGAACGCCCTTGGCCCGGCCCCATCCCGCGCAAGGCCCGCGCCGTGGATGGCACGGATGCACAAAACACGGCCTGCCCCTACTCCGGCAAACCCGTGACCCACTGTCTCGAAATCGACGGACGTCGCTTTGGTTTCTGCAATGCATTCTGTCGCGGCAAGACCCTCGCCGATCCAGAGGCTTGGCCACAATTCATGGCACTGCTTGATCGCTCGTAATCACCCGAAGGCAGGTCGCGCCAAGGGGCCGTGACGGCCCTCCGGGCTATTTTGGAACAAAAATCTCGGCACCCAACAACCACGTTAACATTTCATCAACCAAGCCTGCGGTAGCCTTGTGACAGGCGCTGGCGGGCGCTGGCGGGGGTTGGCAGGCGCTGGCAAGGGCTGGCGGGGGATGAAATCAATGGTGACGCGCGCCTATACTGTAGCATTTGAAGGGGTTTCGGCGCGCCTTGTCGAAGTGCAATGCGCTGTAACTCCCGGTGTGCCCGCGTTTTCCATTGTTGGCCTGCCAGACAAAGCCGTCTCCGAAGCACGTGACCGGGTGCGCGCGGCGCTGAGCGCTTTGGGGGTGGCCCTTCCCTCAAAGCGCATTACCGTCAACCTCGCGCCAGCTGACCTGCCAAAAGAGGGCAGCCATTTTGATCTGCCCATTGCGATGGCGCTGTTGGCCGCTGTGGAAATCATGCCCGAAGATGCTTTGGAGGGCGTTGTGGCCTTGGGGGAACTCAGCCTTGATGGCGATATCAAACCTGTGGCCGGCGCCCTTCCCGCAGCCCTCGCTGCGGCTGAATCCGGGCGCGGGCTTTTGTGCCCCGCAGGGTCAGGGGCCGAAGCGGCATGGGTCTCAAACGCCGAAGTCATCGCCCCCTCCTCCCTTGCGCTTGCGCTGCGGCATTTCTCGGGTCAACAGGTGCTGCCCCCCGCCAGCCCCGGTGAAGTAACCACCCCTCCCGGCGCGCGGTGCTTGCGCGACATCAAGGGGCAAGAAAAGGCAAAGCGCGCGCTCGAGATCGCGGCCGCAGGTCGTCATCACCTGTTCTTTGTCGGCACGCCGGGCTCGGGAAAATCGATGTTGGCGGCGCGACTTCCAACAATCCTGCCGCCGCTATCGCCGTCAGAAGCCCTTGAAACCTCGATGATTCATTCCCTGGCCGGGCTGTTGTCATCAGGCGGGATCAGCCGTTTGCGCCCATTTCGCGCGCCCCATCACACCGCGTCAATGGCGGCAATCGTCGGCGGAGGGCGTGGGGCAAAACCCGGTGAAATCAGCCTGTCACATAACGGGGTCTTGTTTCTCGATGAATTGCCCGAATTTCCCCGCGCCGTGCTCGAAACCTTGCGCCAGCCCATCGAAACCGGCGAGGTGATGGTGGCCCGCGCAAACGCGCATGTCACCTACCCCAGCCGCTTCTTGTTGATTGCTGCGGCAAACCCTTGTCGGTGCGGTTATTTTTCTGATCCGTCTCGTGCCTGCACACGCGCCCCCGTTTGTGGCGACGATTACCTTGGCAAGATAAGCGGCCCATTGATGGATCGGTTTGATTTGCGGGTCGATGTGCCACCTGTCGCCTATCGCGACCTCGATTTGCCCGCCTCTGGTCCCAGTTCCGCAGAAGTCGCCGCGCGGGTCATGCAGGCACGTGCGCGGCAAGCGGCGCGTGCGGCCACATCCGGCAGCGGCGCAATGCTGAACGCGGATCTTGAGGGGGCCGCCCTGGAGCAATTTGCAGCCCCCGACCCCGAAGGACGCGACTTGCTCTCCCGCGTCGCAGATCGATTTGGACTATCCGCGCGGGGCTATCACCGCATCTTGCGGGTCGCGCGCACGATTGCAGATCTGGAAGGCTGCGATCAGGTGGCGCGCCACCATATTGCAGAAGCAGCAGGATTTCGGATCGGGGCGCTCAGGGAGCGGGCCTGAGCCGCGACGCCAACCTATCGAGGGTCCGGCGGGCCTCTGGCAAATACCGCGCAAAAAATGGCCATGCATGCGGCAAGTCACCCGCTCGCTCAAGGGTGACACAACCACCCAGCGCGCGCATCTGCGCGACAGCGGCAAGGGTGTCGTCACGCATGATCTCGGTCTCAGCCACAAAAAAATGCACCGGCGTCACCCCCGGAAACACCGCAAACCGTGGCGAAATTCGCGGATTTGAAGGGTCAGCACCATCCAAGTATAGCTGGGCCAACTCGTCCGAACGTGCGGCGGGAAAAACTTGCTCGCTCCGGGCATTGGTCCGAATCGAAAGAGCCGTAAAACGCAAGTCTGTGACCGGAGAAAACACAAAACTCTGGCTGGGCATCGCAGCGCCCTGCTCTGCAAGCTCTGCCAAAAGCGCCAACACCAAGCCGCCGCCTGCGCTATCACCACCAAGAAAGACAGGTCGGCCTTCCGCAGCAACAGCCTCCCATGCCGCCCTCAAATCCTCAAGTGCCGCCGGAAATGGATGCTCCGGAGCAAGGCGATAATCCGGCAAATAGACCGGATACCCCGTGCGGCGCGCGATCTCCGCAGCCATCCCGGCATGCGTGCGCGCGGATCCAAAAACAAAGCCGCCGCCATGGACATAGAGCACAACCGGACCATCCGACGCCCCCTCCCGAGCGGCCCGCAACAGGTCCACTTCCAAGGCCGAGACCCCGCCAAGATCACAAGGCGTCACCGTGACCTGCCGACTGGGCCCAAAGAATATCCGTGTCTTGCGCGCAAAACTGGCGCGAACCTCCTCAGGCCCAGCAACTCGCGACAAATGGCGCTTTTCCACTGCGCGAAGTCCAAAGGCCAAAAGAGGCCGCATCAGACTCATGCGCGCTTGGCCTCGATTACTTCCCAGATCCGCGCCGCGGTATTGGTGCCATCAAAGCGCTCCAACTCCTGAATTCCGGTCGGGGATGTCACATTGATTTCGGTCAGCCACTCGCCAATCACGTCAATTCCAACAAAAACCTGCCCTTTTTCCCGCAAAACCGGCCCGATCCGCGCACAAATCTCCAGATCACGCGCGCTCAATCCAACCTTCTCGGGTCGCCCCCCCACATGCATATTCGAGCGCGTCTCCCCGGCCTGAGGCACTCTGTTGATCGCCCCGACAGGCACACCATCCACCAAGATCACCCGCTTGTCGCCCTGCGCCACCGCAGGCAAGAACTTCTGCACAATCAATGGCTCGCGCGAGAACCCGGTAAATAGCTCAAAGAGCGACGACAGGTTGCGGTCCTCTGGCGTCAGCCGAAACACCCCCGCACCGCCATTGCCATAAAGCGGCTTGAGAATGATATCGCCATGGCGCTCGCGAAAGGCCTTGATCGTCGTCAAGTCCCGCGCAATCGCCGTGGGCGGCGTGAGGTCCGGAAAATCCAGCACCAACAGCTTTTCCGGAAAATTCCGCACCCAGAAGGGATCGTTGACAACCAAGGTCTTGGGTTGAAGCCGTTGCAGCAAATGCGTGGTGGTGATGTAGAACATATCAAAGGGCGGATCTTGGCGCAGCCATACCACGTCAAATTCGGCCAGATCGACTTCCGTCTCTGCGCCCAGTGTATAATGCGCGCCCTCTACCCGCTGCACCTGTAGCGGCCAGCCGCGCGCAATCACCCGTCCTTCAACATAGGCCAAGCGCTCTGGCGTGTAATAAAACAACTCATGCCCGCGCGCCTGCGCTTCCAGCGCAATCCGAAATGTGGAATCGGCGTTGATATTGATTGGCCCGATCGGGTCCATCTGGATCGCAACTTTCATCGGCGGCTCGCTCCTGTGACGTCTGCACCTTACATGGCGCAAGCCTCCGCGCGTGGCAAATCAGAATTCGCCAAAAGCATTCTCCAAGACCTGCATTTCACCGCGCCCATTCACCATGGCCAGATCAAATCGCATCGGCGTTAACGCCCCGTCTGGCTCACCGCCCACATATTCTTGTGCGGCCAAAACGATCCGACGCATTTGCGATGGCATTAAAGAGGCTGCTGCGCGCTCGAAATTCGCAGCCGCTTTCACCTCTACAAAATAAAGTCCGTCCCCACCTTGCATCACCAGATCGATTTCGCCGCTTTCGCCCCGCCACCGTCGGGCGCGCAGGGTGGCGCCGCCGCGCCTATATGCCCGCTCGACGGTTTCTTCGGCGGCTTTGCCTGCCAACATGGCCGCGCGCCCCCGATGCTGGCGCTCTGCCCGCACGCGCGCCCCGCCTTTTCCCTCACATAGCGCCATGGTCATTTGTCTGCGTCTCCCGCGAATGTTCTGGGACCAAATGCTGTCTCATGCCTCGCCGCTTAATTTCACCGCCATCTGATACACTTGCCGCCGAGGCAGCCCGGTTTCTGCGGTGATAAAATCTACAGCATCACGCACGCTCATTGTCTGCATCTGTTCCCTCAGTCTTTCTTCTGGCACAGATTCTCTAATTTTTTCCGAACGCCGCTCGATCAAAACCACAATTTCCCCTTTGGGCGGGGTCTCTCGGGCGCTCAGAGCGATCTCGGACAGCTTTCCGCGTCGAACTTCCTCAAATTTCTTGGTTAATTCTCGCGCCAAAGCCCCTTCACGGTCTCCTAGAATGTCCGCGGCATCTTCCAGCATCGCCGCCACACGCTGAGGAGATTCGTAAAATACCAAAGTCCCCGGCACTGCGCTCACTTCTTCCAAGGCGCGCCGCCTTGCCGTCTTTGTCGATGGCAAAAACCCCGCAAAGAAAAACCGATCCGTCGGCAACCCTGCCAATGTAAGCGCTGTAATGACAGCCGACGCTCCTGGCGCAGAGGTAAGCGCAAACCCCTCCTCTCGTGCCGCCCGTGCCAGATCAAACCCCGGGTCCGAAATCATGGGCGTGCCCGCTTCGGACGCATACACAACGGATTTTCCGTCGGCCAAAGCCGCCATCAGCCGCGGCCGCATCTGCCCGCCATTGTGTTCATGATAGGAATACATCGGCCGATCACCAAAAGGCACGCCGTGAATTTCCATCAGCCGTCGCAGGCTTCGCGTGTCTTCTGCCACCAAGACATCTGCCGCCGCCAAGATGTCGAGCGCCCGCAATGTGATGTCGCGCGCTGTGCCAATTGGCGTTGCAATAAGGTAGAGACCTGCCGCAAGCGGCTTTGAATTTGGATTCGGCACTGGACCCGCCCTCCGTGGCGTTTATTATCCCCGCAACTTCTGGGAAACTGCCCCGGAGCGTTGACCCCCAGTGCGTCCCTAAGGGAGTGTGTCGCCATGTTTGCTGTTTTGTCCCGTCCCCGCAAGCTGATAGCCCGAGTTTCGGTGCTGTTCTCAATGTTTTGGCTGGCCGCCTGCGATCCGATCGCCATGAACGGCTCGGCGTCAACGGGTGGGCCTTCAATAGATCCCGGCGCACCTGTGGCTGTGGCGCTTCTGGTTCCATGGGGGGGCGGCAATGCAGGCGATGATGCGTTGTCTGATAGTCTGGAAAAAGCCGCACGGCTCTCAGTCAGCGATCTGGAGGGTGTCAAGATTGATCTGCGGGTTTATGGCACCGGCGGAAATCCGGCGCGCGCGCAGGAATCTGCGCTGCAAGCCGTGGCGGACGGGGCCAAGATCATCCTCGGCCCGGTTTACGCCGAAAGCGCCAATGCCGTCGCAGTCGCGGTGGCCAACAAGGGCGTGAATGTACTGTCATTCTCCAACAACACCACGATCGCCGGGGGCAACCTGTTTGTCTTGGGCAACACTTTCGAAAACACCGCCACCCGGCTGGTCAGCTTTGCCACACGGCAGGGAAAACGCAAAATCGTGATTGCCCATGATCAAAACATTCCCGGCCAACTGGGTGCACAGGCCATCGTGCAAGCGGCTTCGGTCAGCGGGGCCACCATTGTTGCCTCCATTGGCTATGAGTTGAGCCAGCAAGGCGTGTTTGGCGCTGTGCCCGCGATCAAGGAGCAAACCGGGAATGGCGGTGCCGATGCACTGTTCCTGACCGCCAATACCGCAGGCGCCTTGCCTATTCTGGCGCAACTTCTGCCGGAACAAGGCGTGTCATCCCCGACTACGCAATTCATTGGCCTGACCCGTTGGGACGTCCCCGTGCAAGCGCTTGATATGCCCGGTCTGCAAGGAGGCTGGTTCGCCCTGCCCGATCCCGCGGTCGCTGCGGCGTTCTCGTCCCGCTACCAAGCCGCCTATGGCGCCGCCCCCCACGCGATCGGCGGGCTGGCCTATGACGGCATCGCCGCAATTGGTGCCTTGGTCAAACAAGGCAAAAGCGACGCGCTCACAAGCGCTGCCCTGACCCAGGGCGCAGGTTTTCAAGGCACAGGCGGCGTTTTCCGCCTGCTGCCCAACGGCACTAATCAACGTGGCCTCGCCGTGGCCACGATCCGCGACAAACAGGTGGTTGTGATTGACCCTGCTCCCAAATTCTTCGGCGGTGCCGGCTTCTGAGCCGTCTGTGATCGAGCTTTTTGCGCTGCCCGTCCCGGGCGGCGCCGACCTGCCTCTGGCGGGTGCAGACATCTTTGACGCCAGCGCCCTCAGCGCGGCGCTCAACGAAGCCCTGCGCGCCGCCCCCATGCCGTTGGATCGCGCCTGCGTCGTCCCGCTGCTCATCGAAGCCCGCCGCCATGGCCTCGCGCGGATCGAGAGCGCCCTCGCCGCACATCCCAAAGCCGCGCGTCCCATCACCCGCGCCATCGCGTGGCTGACAGACTGCCTCGTGCAAGCCGCTTTCCAACTGGCTGACCGCGCCCTCGTCCCCCCCTCTTCCGCCTCAGACCGCCTCGCCGTCCTTGCCGTCGGCGGCTACGGACGCGGCGAGATGGCGCCGCAATCCGACGTCGACCTCCTCTTCCTCTCCGATCCCAAAAACTCCCCCCGTGCCGACCAAGTCGTCGAAGCCATGCTCTACATCCTCTGGGACCTGCGCCTCAAAGTTGGCCACGCCACCCGCACGATCAAGGATTGCCTCAAACTCGGCACAGAAGATTTCACCATCCGCACCACCTTGCTCGAACAGCGCTTCCTATGCGGCGATGCAGCCCTCTCCGCGGATCTCGACCAACGCCTCAAGCGCGATCTCTTCAAAAACACCGTCCGCGAATTCATCGAAGCCAAACTCGCCGAACGCGACCAGCGCCATGAAAAGCAAGGCCAGCGCTATATGGTCGAGCCCAATGTCAAAGAAGGCAAAGGCGGCCTGCGCGACCTCCAATCGCTGTTTTGGATCGCCAAATATCTCCATAGCGTCCAAACCACCCAAGAACTGGTCACCCTCGGGGTGTTCCGGCCAGAAGAATACCAAACCTTCACCCGCGCCGAAGATTTCCTCTGGACCGTGCGCTGCCACCTGCACATTCTGGCTGGCCGCCCCACCGAACAACTCACCTTCGACATGCAGGTCCAAGTCGCAGACCGCATGGGCTATGCCGACAAGGGTGGCCGCCGCGCCGTCGAACATTTCATGCAAGACTTTTTCCGTCACGCCACAGCCGTGGGTGACCTCACACGCATCTTCCTCACCAAACTCGAAGCGATGCATGTCAAATCCGAGCCCCTGCTCGAACGCATCTTCCGTCGGATGCCCAAGGTCAAACCGGGCTACACGGTTATTCACAACCGGATTATGCCGCAGGAAGAACGCGCGTTTCTCTCAGATCCGCTCAACCTTTTGCGCCTCTACGAAGAAGCGCTCCGCACTGGCCTGCTGATCCATCCCGATGCCATGCGACTGGTGCAAGCCAATCTCCACCTGATCACCGATGAGGTCCGCACCGACCCCGAAGCCCAGCGCATCTTCTTTGATACCCTGCTCAAACATGGCAACCCCGAACGCGCCCTGCGCCGTATGAATGAACTCGGCGTGCTTTCGGCATTCATTCCCGAATTCGCCCCCATCGTCGCGATGATGCAATTCAACATGTATCACAGCTACACCGTCGATGAGCACATCATCCAGACGATCCGCGTGCTCAGCCAGATCGAGCACAAGGACCTGACCGAAGAACTTCCCGTCGCCTCCAGTATTTTGGAAGAGGGGGTGAACCGCAAGGTGCTCTACACGGCGCTGCTCTTGCACGACATCGGCAAAGGGCGCGACGAAGATCACTCCGTGCTTGGCGCGCAGATCACCCGCAAAGTCGCCCCAAGGCTTGGCTTGACCAAAGCTGATACCGAAACCGTTGAATGGCTGGTGCGCTACCACCTCCTGATGTCGGACATGGCGCAAAAGCGCGACCTGTCCGATCCGCGCACGCTCCGCGACTTCGCAAAAGCCGTCAAAACCAAAAAGCGCCTTGATCTGTTGACCGTGCTCACAGTCTGCGACATCCGTGGCGTCGGGCCAACCACTTGGAATAACTGGAAAGCCATGCTGCTGCGCCAGTTGCACAAGGAAACCGCCAACGCGCTGGAACATGGCCTTGAAGAAATCAACCGCGAAAACCGCGGTGCGGAAACCCGTAAACACCTGCGCGACGCGCTGGAAGGCTGGGACCCGAGCGATATCCGCATTGAAGCAGGCCGCCACTACCCGCCCTATTGGCAGGGGCTCGACACAGCAACACATGTGGTCTTCGCCAATCTCCTGCGCGGTCTTGGCACCGATGAAATCCGGATCGACCTGCACCCCGACACAGACCGTGACGCCACCCGTGCCTGTTTCGCGCTGGCGGATCACCCGGGTATTTTCTCGCGTTTAGCCGGCGCCTTGGCAATCATGGGGGCCAATGTGGTGGACGCGCGCACCTATACATCAAAAGACGGGTACGCCACGGCGGTCTTCTGGGTGCAAGATACCGACGGCCACCCCTATGAAATGGCCCGCCTGCCTCGGCTGACCCAGACCATTCAGAAAATTCTCAAGGGCGAGGTGAAAGCCACCGAAGCGATCCAATCCAAGGATAAGATCAAGAAACGCGAGCGCGCCTTTCGTGTCCCCACCTCGATCACCTTCGACAATGAAGGCTCCGAGATCTACACGATTATCGAAGTGGACACCCGCGACCGCCCCGGCCTGCTCTTCGACCTCACCCGCACCCTTGCCGCCAGCAATGTCTACATCGCCTCCGCCGTCATCGCGACTTATGGCGAACAGGTGGTCGATACCTTCTACGTCAAGGATATGTTCGGCCTGAAATTCCACAGCGCGTCCAAACGTGCGGGCCTAGAAAAGAAACTCCGCGAAGCGATTTCCAAAGGCGTCGACCGCGCACTCGCCTAAGCGCCGCAATTTCTTGCAAGAAATTGCCAATTCCCTTGCAAGGGAATTTTCGATTTCCTTGCAAGGAAATCGTCCGCCTCCCCCTGCGCGCGCGGGGCGTTAACCGACCCGGCGGTCAGAAATACGTCATGACGCAAGCCAGACACCAACCAGACGCAAACCAGACGTGTCGGAAACAGACAAGGTCCACGATTAACGGCGCCGAAACGCACCCTTAAACTCTCGCAAACCAATCGCGCCCAAGAGCTGGCCAAAAAGGCCAAAACTGACCATCCCCAAAACGATCAGCACCAACAGTGCCAAATAGCGCCAGCCCGCCATTCCCAAGAATGGCATCAGCACCACCATCGCCCCCCAAAGCACGGCCCCCATCAAAAGCGATGCCAGAACAATCCTAGGAATCCGGGTGCGGAACCGCAGATCAAAACGCGCGACCTCGCCCATCGGTCGCGTGCCGAGATAGAGCAACCCCACCATCGCCCAAGCCGCCAAAGTCGTGGCAATCGCACAGGCGATCCACCCAAGAAACGGCGCCAGCCCCAAGGCAATCGCCGCATTTATCACCATGGAAACAAGGGCATAGCGGAATGGCGCCTTGGTATTTTCCCGCGCATAAAACAGCGGCTGCAAAAGCTTCTGCAAGACAAATGCGGGCAGGCCCAGCCCATAGACCATCACTGCCAAAGCGATTGCAGCCACATCATCCGACGTGGTCGCCCCACGCTCGAAAAGCACCGAAACAAGCGGGATCGGAATGACCACCAAGGCCACTGCAGACGGAAGGGTCAGGGCCAAACTGATCTCCGCTGCCCGCGACAAAGCGTCTCGCGCACCCGCATCATCGCGCGCCCGCAACCGTCGCGAAAGGTCCGGCAACAACACGACCCCCACCGCGATCCCCACAACCCCCAAAGGCAATTGATAAAGCCGATCCGCCGCATAAAGCCACCCCACTGCGCGGTCAAAATACGACGCCACCTGCTGCCCCACCAGCAAGTTCACCTGCACCACCCCCCCCGCCAACCCCGCCGGCACGGCTATGGTTACGAGGCGGCGCATTTCCGGGGTCCATTTGGGAAGGCCCGGCACCAGCGCAAAACCTGCCCTTTTTGCAGCGAACCAAACCAAAAACGCTTGGGCGACTCCTGCAAAGGGTATCCCCCAAACGAGAGCGCGCGCGACATCTGCGCCCATATAAATAGCACCAGCCATAGCCGAAACCAGCACGATGTTAAGCAAAACGGGCGCAGCTGCCGCGGCAGCGAAGTGCCCTAACGCATTCAACACACCAGAAAAGAGCGCAGCCAGCGAGATAAACAGAATATAAGGGAACGCAATCCGACCAAACTCAACTGAAAGAGCAAATTGTTCTTGTCCCGCAAAACCAGACGCCAAACCCCAAATAAGCCAAGGCATGATCAATTGGGCCAGCAAGGTGAGCAATATCAAGACAGCAGCCAGACCAGAAAGCGCCTCTTTTGCAAAAGCTTGCGCGTCCTCGCCGCCCTGAACCTTCTTTGAAAAGATAGGAACGAAAGCTGTGTTGAAAGCCCCTTCGGCAAAGAAGCGGCGGAACATATTTGGCAGGCGAAAAGCCACAACGAAGGCTTCATAGGCAGGGCCAGTCCCTAGCCAAGCCAAAATCATAGCATCACGCACAAAACCGAGGATCCGTGAAGCGAGTGTCCAAAACCCCACCGTTAGGAAGCCAGACATTAGACGGATAGGTTTCACGGCTTTTCCCCTTCGCGGCCAATTCGCCTAGAAAGACAGCTACTTCAACCAGCCTCTGGCAAAAAGGGGGAGCGACGGTGCGCTCCCCCTTTTTATTGTCAGGCGGCCTTTGGCTGGCCAAAGCGCCCGTAGAAGCTTTGGCCTTTTTCAGCCATTTCTCGCAACAGTCTCGGGCACTTAAAGCGTTGGCCAAAGCTGGCTTCTAACTCGTCACAGCGTTCGGCTGCATATTCTGCACCCAACATATCAAGCCACGAGAAAGGCCCGCCCGACCACGGCGCAAAGCCCCAACCGAGGATGGCTCCAACGTCGCCTTCCCGAATGTCCATTAACACGTTTTCTTCCAAGGCACGCACAGCCTCCAAGACTTGGCTGAACATCAACCTATGCTGGACATCAATCAACGTCGGTTGGTCGATATCAGCCGCGCGGTACTTGTCGCGCAAGCCGGGCCAAATACCTTGCCGTTTGCCAGCTTCGTCATAAGCGTAATATCCACTCTTGGTTTTCCGACCCATTCGACCTTGATCGTAGAGCCAGAACAGCACGTCATCCGCCGCACCCGCATCATAGGCGTTGCCAAGCGCCGCCTTCGTTGCCTTGGCGATCTTGACGCCAAGGTCGATAGACGTCTCGTCATTCAATTGCAGAGGACCAACGGGGAAACCCAGCATTCTTGCTGCGTTTTCGATCATGGCTGGCTCGACGCCTTCACCAACCATTCGTACGCCTTCGTTGATATAAGGTATGATGCAACGGTTGGCATAGAAGAAGCGTGCATCATTGACCACGATCGGTGTCTTGCGAATTTGGCGAACATAATCGAGTGCCTTGGCGACTGCGCGATCGCCGGTTTTTTCGCCTTTGATGATTTCAACCAAAGACATTTTCTCGACGGGAGAAAAGAAGTGAATGCCAATGAACTGCTCTGGTCGCGAGGACGCCTTTGCCAGCCCCGAGATCGGCAAGGTAGAGGTATTGGAAGCGTAAATACAATCCGCCGAGATTACCGCCTCGGCTTTTGCTGTCACCTCTGCCTTAACGCCCGGATCTTCAAACACAGCTTCAATGATCAAATCGCATTCAGACAGTGCCGCATAATCGGTGGTGGCAGTGATCAACGCGAGCAACGCGTCTTTCTTGTCAGGTGTTGATCTGCCCTTCTTGATGCCGTCGTCAGCATATTTCTCGGAGTAGGCCTTGCCACGATCGGCGGCTTCTTGGCTGGCGTCGATCAAGACAACTTCGATCCCAGCAAGGGCCGATACGAGAGCAATGCCAGCTCCCATCATTCCTGCGCCCAAAACGCCCAATTTCCGGACACGCTGATCGTCTACCTGAGCAGGGCGCACCGCGCCTTTTTCCAAGGCTTCTTTGTTAAGAAAGAGCGAGCGGATCATAGCCGAAGAGGACGGGTTCATAAGAACATGGGTAAACCACCGAGCTTCGATTTTCAGAGCCGTGTCGAAGGGGACCATCGCGCCTTCATAGACGGCAGAAAGTAGAGCCTTGGGCGCCGGGTAAGCGCCTGCGGTTT
>DOOI01000178.1:0-22154 GCA_003512825.1 Paracoccaceae bacterium
GGTGGACCAATTCAGTGGGGGCACACCAACGGCTGCCCGAAATGATCAACCAATTGCGGACGCTGTCACGGATGCGGCCCAATAATAGCCTCGCAACACTGAGGCGCCAATTCACCTTGATTGCCTCAGACTATGTCTCGGCAGTGTTCATCTCGGCCTTGGCAAGACGCCTGTCACATCTGGCGCCGCATGTGTCCCTGTCGGTAGCACCTTTCACCCAAGAGGCCATCACGCGCTTTCAACGTGGGGTAATCGATTTCCTGATCGCACCCGACTTCGCTCTCAAGTCCGAATACCACACCAAGCCCCTCTTTGCCGATGTCTTCCGGTGCGTTTTGTGCCGCGACCATCCCGCGTTGAAGACCGGACTTACGCCAGAGGCCTATTTTGCTGCGCCGCAAGTGATCACAAATTTCTTTCTTGAGAACGGAAACAGCCATTTCGAGCGGTGGCTCTACGAACAGGGGCATCACGTCGCCGTCGCGGCCGCTTTGCCAAGTTTCGTGGTCTTGCCCCATTACCTCTCGGGCACGCACAACGTCGCGACCATCCACAAAAGGCTGGAGCCGCATTTTGCCGGAATGCAGGACCTGGTCTTTGTCGATCCGCCGGTGGCAATTCCGCCCTTGCAGGAGTTTATCGTCACAACGCGCAAGCATCACCATGACATTGAGGCCCAGATGCTGGAAGACGTTATGCTGACCGTAGCCTTGGACATGGATAGTTACAGCGACAAAGGCGGGCCGCAGACGGCCTTGGCGCCTCAAGGGAAATTGCCGCCAAAGCCCGGGCCAAAGCCGTAGTCAGCACCTCATGCGTGCAGCCTTTTGGGTCTGGCCCATACCGGACATGACATTGGCACCCAACAACGGGCGAGCGACGGAGCTTGGATCACCCACGCCTTGCAACACGCGCACCAGCGGGGCGAGTGTCTAGGAAAGTGCAGCGCATAGGCGCGAGCGTTATCAAGGCCCTAGCCGTCATCGCATGCGATATTTATAGGCAATTCAAGGACATCACGCGTAAGTCTAGCCCAAACCACAGTTATCGAAACAGCACACTCCGCTCAAATGGGGTGGCACTCTTGATGACATTTATTTTCAACGCCTAACCTTTCAGACGCGAATTTGGCCCCCAAAAGGCACGGCTATTTCAGCCTAAATGGCTGAAATAGCCTTAATTTACAAAAGCCTTTGCACAACGGGAGGGTTCACCCGCATTTCGAATGACCGCAGCTAGGGCAAGTCATACACCCTTCGACCATTCGCATGCCGAACTGACCACAGGACGCGCATGACGGGCCTCGTGGAGCTTCACCAACAGCCACAGCCTCTGCTTTTGGATCGCTTTTGAGGCCCATGCCTTCACCTTCGATGAAGCCGATTGCAATCATGTGCTGCTCGATCACACCGCCAATAGCGGCTAGGATCGACGGTACATAACGGGCATTCATCCATGCTCCGCCGCGCGGATCAAAAACGGCCTTGAGTTCTTCCACCACAAAAGACACATCCCCGCCACGCCGGAATACCGCAGAGATCATCCGGGTCAGTGCGACTGTCCACGCAAAATGCTCCATATTTTTTGAGTTGATGAATATCTCAAACGGCCGACGGTGCCCGCCTGTCACAATATCATTTACCGTAATATAAAGAGCATGCTCGCTGTCAGGCCATTTGACCTTATAGGTCGACCCTTCCAACGAGGATGGCCGATCGAGCGGTTCTGAAAGATAGATCACCTCGCCGTCGGTCGGAGCGCGGACTTCCTCCGGAGATTTTGTGCTTTCCGAAACCGTCAAGACGCTGCCTGTTACAGCATTCGGTCGATAGGTTGTGCAGCCTTTACATCCCTGATCCCACGCGGCCAGATACACATCTTTGAACGCCTCAAAGGAAATATCCTCCGGGCAGTTGATGGTCTTAGAAATCGAGCTATCGACCCATTTCTGTGCCGCCGCCTGCATCCGCACATGGTCCAAAGGGGCAAGCGTTTGCGCGTTTACGAAATACTCAGGCAAGTCTGCCTCAGCACCAAACTTCTCGCGGAACTGCTGGACTGCATAATCAACGACCTCCTCTTCGGTCCGCGATCCGTCTTTTTGCAGAACTTTACGCGTGTAGGCATAGGCGAATACAGGTTCGATACCCGAACTTACATTGCCAGCATAAAGAGAGATCGTCCCTGTAGGTGCGATGGACGTCAAAAGCGCATTCCGAATTCCATGTGCTTGGATCGCTTCCCGCACATCGTCATCCATCGCTCTCATTGTGCCCGAGGCTAGGTACTTTTCGGCGTCAAAGAGGGGAAATGCCCCTTTTTCCTTTGCCAAATCTACCGAGGCCAAATACGCCGCGCGCACCAAAAGCTTTAACCAATGCTCTGAAAGCTGTGCAGCCTCCTCCGAGCCGTAACGCGACTTCACCATCAAAAGAGCATCTGCAAGCCCCGTAACACCCAAACCGATCCGTCGTTTGGCTTTGGCCTCAGCAGCCTGTTCCGGCAGTGGGAAACGCGATGCATCGACCACGTTATCCATCATCCGCACCGCAACACGCACCAACTGGTCCAGCGCCGCTTCATCCAATCGTGCATTCGGCCCAAAGGGGTCGGATACCAACCGAGAAAGATTGATCGAGCCCAAAAGGCACGCTCCATAGGGAGGCAGTGGTTGTTCACCACAGGGATTGGTGGCAGCAATCGTCTCGCAGTACCCTAAGTTATTGGCTTTATTGATACGGTCGATAAAAATCACACCCGGCTCTGCGAAGTCAAAAGTGGATTGCATGATCTTATTCCAAAGATCCCGGGCCTGAATTGTGCGATACACCCGTCCTTTGAAAAGCAGGTCCCATGCACCGTCGGCTTTCACCGCATCCATAAACGGATCCGTAACCAGCACGGACAAATTGAACATCCGCAAACGCGCCGGATCCCGCTTTGCCTCGATAAAGGCTTCAATGTCAGGATGGTCGCAACGCATTGTGGCCATCATGGCGCCCCGACGCGAACCCGCTGACATGATGGTGCGGCACATTGCATCCCAGACATCCATGAAACTCAATGGTCCAGACGCATCTGCGGCCACGCCGTGTACAGCAGCACCTTTAGGGCGCACGGTGGAGAAATCATATCCGATCCCTCCGCCTTGCTGCATCGTCAGCGCAGCCTCTTTCAGCATGTCAAAAATGCCTGCCATGCTGTCAGGCACTGTCCCCATAACAAAGCAGTTGAACAAAGTTACCGAACGCCCAGTGCCGGCCCCTGCTGTAATCCGGCCAGCCGGAAGGTAACGAAAGTCTGATAAAGCATCGAAAAATACGTCTTCCCAATGGCTTGCATCTTTTTCAACCGCTGCCAATGCCCGAGCAATCCGTCGCCACGTCGCCTCTACCGTTTCGTCAATCGGATGCCCTTCCGCATCTTTCAGGCGGTACTTCATGTCCCAGATGGACTCGGCAATTGGGGCGGCAAAACGGCTCATAACGTATCCTCATTTGGAGAGCTTCAGACTGTAGTGCGCGCCCCCCGGACGGTCAACGCGCCATCTCAGAAGACTTCTTGAACATCGCGCCCCAAAGGCTACCCTCTCCTCTCCGGGGGGCTATATGAAAAAAACGATTCACATCTTGAAACTCTGCGTCGGCGCCGAGAAACTCGAGGATCTAGCCATTTGGCAGAAGACGCCACAGGCGCGAGGTGCCGACGGCCTTCCTTGCCACGTCACTCGCATGTGGCCAAAGCGTCAAGACGAGGTCTTGAATGGCGGGTCGCTTTATTGGGTTTTCAAGGGCGAAATTCTCGCGCGCCAGAGAATCTTGCGCCTTGACGAAGTGGACCGCGGCGATGGGATAAAGCGATGCGGCTTGGTGCTGGACCCCGAAATCATCCGAACACAATCAGCACAACGCCGCCCCTTTCAGGGCTGGAGGTATTTATCACCTGAGGAGGCACCGCCTGATCTCCGCGCGAGCCGGGCTGGGGAAACAGACTTACCCGAAGCCCTGTCGCGCGCTTTAGCAGATATTGGACTGCTTTAAGCTGAGCGCTTCCAAATATCAGCCGCTCTTACGTCTTATTAATCAGCCCGCGCAAAAGTTCTAAAGTGTGGCGATCCTGAGCAGACAACTGCGAGACATTCGACAAAAACAGAGTAGCTTGCGATTGCAAAATCAATCCATCTGACAACACTTTGAGATGGTTTGCCCGAAGCGTATCCCCGGTCGATGTAATATCGGCAATTGCCTCGGCAGTCTCGTTCTTTACTGTGCCCTCCGTGGCCCCTTGGCTGTCGACCAACTGATAATCCGCGACCCCGTGCTCGCGCAAAAAATCACGCACCAATCTATGATATTTGGTCGCAATCCTTAGCCGAAACCCATGGGTCAAACGAAACGCGGCGGCGGCTGCATCCAAATCATCCAATGTGTCCACATCGACCCATGCTGAAGGAACAGCAATGATTAGATCAGCATGACCAAAGCACATTTCCGTCAACGGCTCAACAGATCGCCTCCAGCTGGGCAGTTTTTCTTGCACCAGATCGGTGCCCGTTACTCCAAGATCAATCCGCCCTGCTGCCAATTCGCGCGGAATTTCGCCCGCAGACAAGAGCACCAGCTCCATCCCGTCTATCCCGGCAATCGCCCCAGCGTATTCGCGATCTGATCCTGTGCGTGACAATGTCAGACCATGATCAGCGAACCACTCAAAGGTCTGCTCCATCAATCGCCCTTTAGACGGCACCCCAAGCTTGAGCGTCATGCATGCGCCTCCAAAGACAGCACCATTTCTGGCCGAATAACGCCGCCAACCGCTGGAATTTCCGCGCCTTGGCCTAAAACTAATGTCAGCGCGTCATAGCGCCCACCGGAGGCAACGGCGGGACTATCGCTCGCTCCGTCAAAATAAAGACCAAACACAAAACCATCATAATATTCCATCGAACTGCGCCCATAGGCGGCATCAAAAACAATCCGACTAAGATCAATGCATCTAGCCTTCAGAGCTGCACTGCGTGCTTCAATGCGTCTTACAGCGGAAACAATTTCGGGCATCTTTCGTGCAAGCTCGGCCAACTCCACCAAAGCAGCCGGCAAAGAGCCTTTTACCGCCAAGAGTTGGTATATATTCGCCACGGCCTCGCCTTCTAGCGGCGGTGCTGCGGCGTCTGCACGCAATGCCGCAATCCTGTTTTCAACTTCGCCGCGCCCTCGCAATCCGACTTCCGTGGGCGACTCCGCAAATGGGTCTGCAGCCGCAAGCAGCTTTATCCGCGCTACAGGCACAGGCGTTTGGCCCGCATAACGATCAAGCAATGCGCGAAACCGTTTTGGTCGCCAAATATGTCTTCGTAACGCAGCCTTGCGAGCCTCTGTCGTCTTCAGCCCATTAACAGCTGCGATCAAAAGCCCAATATCACCGATCTTTGCTTGCAATGCCAAATGGCTCAGAGGCGCGGATACCAAAGCAAACACTTCCGCATCTGATTGCGCTGGGTCCGCGCGATCAAACACCTCATAACCCACCTGCATGTATTCAGAGGGCCGACCCGTATCCGCTTCTTGGCGGCGAAAAACTTCGCCAGCATACGTATAGCGCGCAGGCTCTGCGCCAAAAGCCATGTGCATCTGAACCACAGGAACGGTGAAGTCGGGGCGCAGCATTTGCTCCCCTCGCAAGGGGTCTTGGGTCACATAGGCGCGCGCTCGGATGTCTTCGCCGTAGAGGTCCAAAAGAACTTCGGCAGGCTGTAAAATCGGTGTCTCCACCGCAACAGCACCAGCGGCTTCAAAATGTGCTTTCAACGCCTCGGCGCGGGCCTTAATCGCACGGTCCATTCCTCAACCCTGCCCCTTCAAGATCGCCAAGACCTGCGCCACCATTTCTTCACGGGGCACCTCATATTGCGACGGTCTATCTTTCCATTCATCTAAACTGGCTGATTTCGCCATCTCTGCACCGAGTACCAAATCCTTGATCTGCACAACTCCGCGCGCCTTTTCATCCGAGCCTTCAATAATGGCTACCGGAGAGTTTCGGCGATCGGCATATTTCATTTGATTGCCAAAGCTCTTTGGGTTTCCCAGATAGACTTCTGCGCGAATGCCCGCTTGCCGAAGCGCGCCAACCATCGATTGATAATCCGCCATTCGGTCACGGTCCATCACTGTGACGACCACGGGCCCCTTCTCTACTTGTCCCATCCTGCCTTTCTCACGCAAAGCGGCAAGCAAGCGATCAACGCCGATCGATACGCCTGTGGCAGGAACTTCTTGACCGGTAAAGCGCTTGACCAAATCGTCATAGCGACCGCCGCCCGAAACTGAACCAAACTGGCGCTTTCTGCCTTTTTCATCCAGAATTTCAAAAGTTAACTCGGCCTCAAACACTGGCCCAGTGTAATATCCCAATCCACGAACGACCGAAGGGTCAATGACAATACGATCCACGTCATAGCCCTGCGCGGCAACGAGCATCGCAATCTCTTCCAGCTCGTCAACGCCTTGAGACCCGATCTCTGAGCCTTCAATCGCGGCCCGCAAGTGCGCCAAAGTTTCTGCGTTGTTGGCTCCCTTAGACGTCAGGAAGGCCACCACCGGAGCAGCTTGTTCATCGGCAAGCCCGACACCGTCAATATATGCTCCCGACGCATCAAGGCGGCCTTTACCCAACAGCTGCCGCACGCCAGTTTCGCCCACTTTGTCGAATTTATCGATGGTGCGTAACACCGCCTCGCGTTGTGCTTCATCCGACAGGCCCATCACTTCCAGCACACCGTTCAACACCTTTCGGTTGTTGACACGAACGATATAGTCTCCGCGTGGAATCCCGACTTCTTCCAGCGTATCCGCCAACATGGCGCAAATTTCTGCGTCCGCAGCGACACTCGCCGCGCCGACGGTATCCGCGTCACATTGATAGAATTGCCGAAACCGACCCGGTCCCGGCTTTTCGTTGCGCCAAACCGGCCCCATCGCATAGCGCCGATATGGCGTCGGCAAGTCGTTGCGATGCTGGGCATAGACCCTCGCCAAAGGGGCTGTAAGATCATAGCGCAACGCCAGCCAATCCCCTAACTTGCCTTCATCCTCACCCACTTCTTGCCACGCAAAAACGCCTGCATTCGGTCGATCTACATCCGGCAAAAACTTACCCAATGCCTCAACCGTCTCTACAGCCGAAGACTCCAGCGCATCAAAGCCATAACGGTGGTAGACGCTGGCGATTTTCTGCAGCATTTCCGCTCGTTCAGAAACTTCAGCGCCGAAATAATCGCGAAACCCCTTCGGCGTTTCTGCTTTCGGACGCGGGGCTTTTTTATCTTTTGCCATTCACTCTGACTCCCAATGCGGGTTTTCCCCGTGGCTCTATCGGATGGTCGGCTAAGGGGCAAGCGCTGCCCCAGAATGCGCTTTAATTTACCCGAAACCACAGGGAACCGCCGTGAACACGCCGTATCAATTCCGGCTGCCCTGAAACGTCCATCCGCGCAAAGATTTTCTTTGATGCGCTCCTCGTCGTCTCCTCGGTCCACCCTAACTGCACAGCAGCTGATTTGAGTGTCATCCCGTCAACCAAAAGAGCCGCCAAACGCGCTTCGCTTCGGCTCAGCTTAAGGTGAGCCGCAATTTCTTCCGGTCTTTTCTCCGTGGCCAAGGGTGTTGTCCGCAACATACCAATCACCCCACGCTCTCCCTCGCGCTCGACATGACGAAGGACCATCTCAACCAGCGGTTCGCGCGACAAAACGGCAAGCACACCTGATCCACGCTTTGCTGCTGCGGCCAATACAGCAGCTCGAAGCCCTTGTGCATCATCAAGGTGCTCAAACGCTAGCCGCCCGTCCACCAATCGCACGCCCGCAGCATTCAGAATTCGGCCAATGTCTTTCGAATACTCGGCTACGCCGCCGAAACGATCAAAGGCGATCCAGCCCGCACCCAACCCCTCCATCATTTCGCATGCCACCGCTTCGCGCCAGCGCTCCTTTCGCAACTCGAGTGATGCACCAACCGCCTGCCCCAAATAGGGCCCCAGCGCACCAAGCAAACCACCATCAACACTGCGAAAATCTTTGCGGTGCATACCACGCCAAACCCACAAACATGCATGTGTCGACATCTCTACCCGCACTTTCAATGCGCGAACATATCCCGGTTTCAAGTCGACAGCAGGTAAGGTTTCTCCATCGTAAACGCGGTCAGTCCGCATTTTCTGGCGCAGCTGCAAAGAAATCCCTCCAGCATCACCGTGCCTCCAGTGCCCCAATTCATCACTCATTTTGTGCACGCTTAGTGCTGCACCATCCGCCTGAGTTACTTCCGCTAGCCGCCGCAAAAGCCCCGCCCAAGAATGCTCGGCCACCCCTGAAGCGACTGAATCCGCGAAAAGGGCCCGAATAAGCTCTGTCTGATCATCAAAAAATGCCATCGCGCTATTATACCCCCCAAATGGGAGGTTTTGTATCGCCCCACCTCACTTATTCAAAAAAAACTTTCAAAGTGGTGATTCGACAATGACAACGAAAACATTGACGCACCTGCAGCGTCTTGAGGCCGAGAGCATTCACATTCTTCGCGAAGTTGCGGCGGAAGCAGAGCGCCCGGTGATGCTCTATAGCGTCGGCAAAGATAGCGCCGTCATGCTGCATTTGGCAAAAAAGGCGTTTTTCCCTGCGCCACCGCCATTTCCATTGATGCATGTAGATACCACATGGAAGTTCCGCGATATGTATGCGCTGCGTGATCGCGCCGCAAAAGAAGCGGGCATGGATCTGATCGTATATCAAAACCCGGAAGCCAAAGAGCGCGGCATCAACCCTTTCGATCATGGGGCGCTGCATACTGACATGTGGAAAACCGAAGGGCTGAAACAGGCACTCGACCTTCACGGCTTTGATGTCGCCTTCGGTGGCGCACGTCGTGACGAGGAAAAATCTCGCGCCAAAGAACGCGTCTTCTCGTTTAGGTCGGCAAACCATCGTTGGGACCCCAAGAACCAGCGCCCTGAACTTTGGCGGCTCTACAATACGCGCAAGTCAAAAGGCGAAAGTATTCGCGTCTTCCCAATCTCGAATTGGACTGAACTGGACATTTGGCAATACATCCACCTTGAGGGCATCGAGATAGTGCCGCTCTATTTTTCCGCCCCCCGCCCGACTGTGGTTCGTGACGGGCTGACGCTTATGGTCGATGACGAGCGCTTCCCGCTTAAACCCGGTGAAACACCTGAAATGCGCTCCATCCGCTTTCGCACTTTGGGCTGCTACCCCCTGACAGGCGCTGTCGAAAGCACCGCAGCCACATTGCCTGAAGTCATTCAAGAGATGTTACTTACGACGACATCTGAGCGCCAAGGCCGTGCCATCGATCACGATCAGACCGCCTCCATGGAAAAGAAAAAACAAGAAGGCTACTTCTGATCGCCCCAGAAGCCTTCTTCCCTATTCACACCTCAAAAGGTGCCCGTCATGACCCAACAAGACCCGATCTACAAAACCGATGCGCTCATCTCTCAGGACATCGACGCCTATCTTGAAGCGCACCAAAACAAGACCATGCTCCGCTTCATCACCTGCGGCTCGGTGGATGACGGTAAATCCACGCTGATTGGTCGCTTGTTGTATGACAGCAAGATGATCTTCGAAGATCAACTTGCCGCACTGGAAGCCGACAGCAAACGAGTAGGCACACAAGGTGGCGAAATCGATTTTGCACTTCTGGTCGACGGCTTGGCCGCCGAGCGCGAACAAGGCATCACAATCGACGTCGCTTATCGTTTCTTTGCCACCGAGAAACGAAAATTCATTGTGGCCGACACGCCCGGCCATGAACAATACACTCGAAATATGGTCACCGGAGCCTCTACCGCCGATCTTGCCGTGATCTTGATCGATGCCCGCAAGGGCGTGCTCACCCAGACACGACGTCACAGCTATCTCGTCAATCTTCTTGGCATCCGTCACGTCGTTCTCGCCGTCAACAAAATGGATCTGGTGGACTATAACGAGGACATCTTCCATCAGATCGTCAAAGACTATGGCGCCTTTGCGCGGTCCATTGGCATCACTGACTTCACCGCCATTCCAATTTCTGGTTACCGCGGCGATAACATCACTGCTGCCAGCGAAAATATGACTTGGTATAACGGCACAGCGTTACTTCCCTTCCTGGAATCCGTCGACGTTGATGTAACCGCGGATCAGGTCAAGCCCTTCTTCCTGCCAGTGCAATGGGTGAACCGCCCCAACCTCGACTTCCGGGGCTTCGCTGGTCTCATCGCAAGCGGCTCGGTCCGCCCCGGCGATGCCGTCCGCGTTCTTCCCTCGGGCAAAACCTCCAATATCGCGCGCATTGTCGCCCTCGAGGGGGATCGGGACTTAGCCGTCGCTGGTGAATCCGTCACCCTCACCTTGACTGACGAAATTGACTGCTCGCGGGGTCAAGTCATCGTCGCGGCACAAGCGCCGCTTGAAGTAGCCGACCAGTTTGAAGCCGCACTGGTTTGGATGGACGAAGTCGAGATGGTGCCAGGACGAGCCTATATGCTCAAAGTCGGAGCGCAAACTGTCTCAGCGACAGTCCATCAGCCGAAATACGAAATAAACGTGAACACTCAAGAGCATCTGGCGGCGAAAACTCTCGACCTCAACGCGATAGGGATCGCCAACATCACCACTGATCGCGAAATTCCCTTCGCCCCCTACGCCGAGAACCGCGACCTCGGTGGGTTTATCTTGATAGACAAACTCACCAATCGCACAGTTGCGGCGGGAATGATTCATTTTGCCCTTCGCCGCGCACAAAATATCCACTGGCAGGCAACGGACATAACCCGCGAAAGCCATGCGGGGATGAAAAACCAAAAACCAGCGGTCCTTTGGCTTACGGGCCTTTCAGGCTCGGGAAAATCAACCATTGCCAATATCGTAGAAAAGAAACTGGCGCGCATGAACCGCCACACATTCCTTCTTGATGGTGACAACTTACGCCACGGCTTGAACAAGGATCTTGGGTTCACAGAAGCCGACCGCGTGGAGAACATTCGCCGCGTCGGTGAGGTCGCCAAATTAATGACTGACGCAGGCTTGATCGTCATCACTGCCTTCATCTCGCCATTCCGCTCCGAACGAGATTTGGTGCGCGGAATGATGCAGCCCGGTGAGTTCATTGAAGTCTTTGTCGACACGCCTCTGGATATCGCCGAAGGTCGCGACGTCAAAGGGCTCTATGCAAAGGCAAGGGCGGGACAGCTTAAGAACTTCACTGGGATCGACAGCCCCTATGAAGCACCGCAAAACGCCGAGCTGCATATCGACACAACCTCTCTTACTGCCGATGAAGCGGCCGATCTTATCATCGCTCGCCTCATCCCCTAACCCCAATCTTGAAGCCCTCGAGGCACCGCCTACCGCCTCGAGGGCCTCCGCGCCAATTCAGCACTCCATTCGCGACCTATCGTCAAGCCAAGTTGGCCGTCAAAGCGGTATGGCTTACGCCCCCTCATCCAGGGATGCGGTCATTCCATCGAGCAGGACATTGCACGTCTCTCCAATTCCAAATATTCCTTTTGGAAGCAAAAATCGGAGAGCCCTATGGAAATCGCAGGCCGCAAGATCGGACCGAACCATCCCCCCCTTGTGATCGCTGAGATCGGCATCAACCATGGCGGCGATTTGACGGTTGCCAAGGAAATGGTGCGCCTTGCAGCGGGCGCCGGCTGTGAGATGATAAAGCACCAAACCCATATCATCGAAGACGAGATGACCGAAGAGGCCAAATCGATCTTTCCACCTAATGCCGATGTGTCGATCTGGCATGTGATGGAACGTTGCTCGCTATCCCAAGAAGATGAGCGTGAGTTGAAGCGCTACAGCGAAGAGTTGGGAATGATCTGGATCTCGACGCCGTTCAGCCGCGCAGCCGCCGACTTTCTGGAAGAGCTCGACGTCCCGGCTTATAAAATTGGCTCGGGCGAGGCCGACAATCTGCCCTTGATCCGTCATATCGCACGCAAAGGCAAACCGATCATCATGTCCACCGGGATGCAAACGATCGAAACCCTGCGCGCATCGGTTCAAATCCTTGAAGAGTCGGGGGTCGAATATGCTCTGCTGGAATGCACCAACCTTTACCCCTCTCCAGCTGAAATCGTTTCGCTTCGCGGTGTGACGGATCTGAAGGCAGCATTTCCAAATGCGGTTGTCGGCTTCTCTGACCACTCCATCGGGCCGGAAATGGCACTGGCCTCAGTGGCCTTGGGGGCCTGCATCCTAGAACGCCATTATACGGACACGCGCTATCGCAAGGGACCGGACATCATCAACTCGATGGACCCGTCAGAACTGCGCCACATCATTGATCGGTCCAAGGAAATCTGGATCGCCGCAAACAACCCCAAGCAACGCAGTAGCGACGAGGACTCCGTCTATGCATTTGCGCGCTCAAGCGTGGTAGCAGACAGGGACCTACCGCAAGGGCATGTGATCACTGAAGCTGATATTTGGGCGCGTCGCCCCGGATCGGGGGAAATTGCGGGCTTTGACTTTGACAAAGTGCTCGGCAAGACGCTGACCCGTGCCCTTGTTCGCAACACGCAACTCAAATGGAGCGATCTGGCCTAACAGAGTAGCGCAGTTACTTCTGCGACATGCGCTCAGCAGGAGCATCGGGAATGGGGTAACGGCAGCCAATAGTTAGCGCCTCTTGCGGCGCTAGCCGAGGCATTGAGAGAGGGCCACACCTCGCCATGCCCGCGGCAGTCTTTATCAAGACTGCAAAAGCGGGAGGCTACCGCGTGGGCAAGTAAATCACCGACAAAACAGGGATGCGCGTTTTCCCGCTATTCGTGATCCGGATTAACAATCGAGATCTTACCAGCCCTGGCCCACTCTCTAACGATTTCAGCTTCTCTCGCGAAGTCATGTGGCGTCATGTAACCGTCTGGATTGTAATAGGTCGGTGTCGCACCAAAATCGAAACCGTATAAAGTAACGGAGCGTGCAGCCCCTAATCGCACCATCCAACTGATTGCCATAAATCCCGATGAGGGTCGGCGTCCAATCATTTTGCGATCAGCCAGCCAGTCGCGATACCGATAAAACAACGTCGCACGCACATTAGCTGATTTGTAAAACCTGTAGTGCCGCATCTTTGGGATCAGCATAAGGAAAAAGTCAGGTGCAAACAGGTTCTCTGTCTCGGCCTCCGTCAATTCAGGTGTCAGGCCCACCATATTCGTGCGTGTCCCTTGCGCCTCAGCCGAAGTGACGAACCCCTTATTGAGGCGAATAATTATATCCGCCGCATCTATCTCCGCTCCTTGCGACGTGGCCAGTAATGACTTGGCATTTCCCACTATCACCACGGACTTTCCAGCAACCACCGCCCCCATCCGAGCATCCGATTGGCTCATCAATTTCAAAGCCCATCCGCGTGGGGCCTGCCACAAATATTTGCGCGGCCACGCCTTAAGCTTTGCCATCTTCATGGGAGATCACCGCCATAACCGACCCAATAGTCGGTCGCCCATTTTACGCGCCCAAAACCAACATGGGGGAAAATGCCCCAAAGCCCACCGTGCATTAAGTCGATCGGGCGCGGTTCCCCATGGAATGCAATAACTCGGTTTGCTGCCGTTGGGGCCTTGGGGGGAATAACAAGTCCAACCAACGCAGGACGCCGTTGGTGGTACTTGAAGCTACGAACCCATTCGGCAGGCCAAAATGCAATCTTGTCTATCCGGTCCTGAACATAGATTTGCTCGATCCGATATTTAGACACCACAGCCTGCGGGTCGGCGACGAACTCATCTACAATTTCGGGATATTGCCCTAGGTTGAATACGAAAATCCATGTCCCTAGCACAGGCCCACCATCTTTGCTGGCTTTTCCCCAAGTCGGCCCCGTATCGATCCCGACAAAATCGGCGGGCATGTCAAACATCTCATCGAGACTTCCGCAAACGATCGTATCCAAATCTACAAACAAGCAACGCCCGCTCAGACCGTAAAGATCGCGTTGGAAAACAGATATCTTGGGCCAACCACCTTTTATCCAGTCGAACGCCTTCAATCCCATATCCGGTATCGGAAAGGCTTCTACCTCGGGCAAGAACCCTTCGCTGTTGTCTGTGAGGCAGACAAAACGAAAGGGCCCTGAAATATTTGCGCGCGTCGCACGGTACAATACATTCACATAGTCGGGACCATAGAGCGTTCCCCACTTCATGCACATTACGACGCGTTCCATACACATCTCCCGAAAACTGTGGCGAACACTATAAAGCCGCTAGACCTTTGTCCACCGCAGGCGATTGCCCAAGTCGCCGTTTAACCGTATGTTTCCAAAAGTTTTCAGACCGAGGCCCCATGACACGTTACATCATCTTCGTAACCGGCACCCGCGCCGATTTTGGTAAGTTGGAGCCACTGGCAATCAAATGCCGCGATGCGGGCTTTAAGGTTTCGTTTTTCGTCACCGGCATGCACATGCTGGAGCAATATGGTATGACCAAACTTGAGGTGCACCGCGTTTCAGGTGTTGAAGTGCACGAATTCCTCAATCAGCGCGCAGGCGATCCGCAAGATATGATCCTTGCCAAGACAGTCATCGGTTTTTCAGATTTCTGCGTCGAACATAAACCTGATCTGGTGGTCATTCACGGTGACCGGGTTGAAGCACTCGCCTGCGCCTTCGTCTGCGCCACAAATTACATTAGATCCGCTCACATCGAAGGCGGTGAAGTTTCTGGCACCATCGACGAAGTGTTTCGCCACTGTAACTCCAAGCTGGCAAGCTATCACTTCGTTTCCTCCCAAGATGCAGCCCGCCGCGTCATGGCTTTGGGCGAACCCGAAGAGGCAATCCATGTTATCGGATCGCCCGAGCTTGATTTCCATTCACGCCCCTCAGGTGTGACGCTTGACGAGGTCAAGAACCGCTATGCGATCCCCTTTGACAACTACGGCATCGTGGTCTTCCACCCCGTAACCTCCGAGGCGGACAGTATGGGCAAACAAGCGGAAGCGCTCTTTGCTGCCCTTAAGGATTCTGAAAGAAATTTTGTGCTGATTGCGCCAAATAACGATCCCGGTTCCGCAAGCATTCTAAAGGTGATTGCCACTCTGCCAAAAAACCGATTCCGTATGTTGCCTTCCATGCGTTTTAGCCACTTTTCCGAGTTGATGCGTAACGCCGCCGCGATGATTGGGAACAGCAGCGCCGGCGTCCGTGAGGCCCCGTTTCTCGGTATTCCATCGCTTGACGTTGGCACGCGCCAGACAAATCGCGCACAAGCCGACAGTATCTGCCATGTCACCGCATTTGATCGCGGAGCCATTGACACTTTCCTTTCGCAAGATTGGAACAAACGCTATGATCGGCACAACGCCTTTGGTGAGGGAAGTGCTGCCGAACGGTTCGGAGCGGTTTTGCAAGCCCCATCTTTCTGGGCCGCCAACCTGCAAAAGGCGTTCAAGGACAGTGAATAACACGAAACCAGCGCTGGCTCTGTCGCTCCGTTTGTTGATCTGGGCCAGCGCAGCACTTGAGCTTCTCGCGCCTATGATCCTGCGCCGAAGGTTGCGTCGCGGCAAAGAGCACCCGACACGTTGGCGGGAAAAACTAGGCATAGCCTCGGCATCACGTCCAAGTGGCCCTCTGATCTGGCTACATGCTGTCGGCGTGGGCGAGGTGATGGCACTTCGAGGCCTCATCACTTTACTGCAGCAACAACGCCCTGATCTGCACTTTTTGGTCACCTCAACGGCGCTTACATCGGCTACGGCGTGGAATGCCAATACAATCAATGGCGTGATCCATCAATTTTTGCCACTAGATCTGCCGCGCTCCAGCCGCCGCTTTCTGGATCATTGGTCACCAGATCTGGTGATCTGGGCAGAACAAGACATCTGGCCTGCGCTCGTGTCTCGCATCTCTGCCCGTCATATCCCACAGGCAATGGTCAACGCGCGATTGAACGACACAGCCTATGCGAAGCGCACCAAGCTGGCATGGGTCTATGCTGATGCCCTTTCGCGCTTGACCCTCATTGATGCTCAGGACGACACCACAGCGAAAAATCTAAGCCGCCTCGGTGCTCAGAATGTCACCGTATCAGGCTCCCTTAAACCGGTCTCGCCACCATTGTCAGACTGGCCCGAGGACCGCGCCGCCGTCACCGCGGCCCTTGGCGGACGTCAACTTTGGCTCTGCGCGCCCAGCCACCCCAAAGACGAAGCCATCGCGCTGGCCGCACAAGCAATGATGGACAACACCTTGCTCGTTATAGCCCCTCGTCTGCCCAATCGCGGCGCCGAGATCCGCGAGGCAGCCTTGGCCCATGGCTTGTCGACTGCGCTCTGGTCCAATTCAGATCGCATAGAGCGTTCAGATGTGCTCATCGCAGACAGCTTCGGGCAGATGGGACTTTGGTATCGAATGGCAGATTTCGTCCTGATCGGCGGTACGTTCTGCGAGATCGAAGGCCATAATCCCTGGGAGGCCATAGCCCTTGATTGCGCTGTGCTCCATGGGCCTCGAACCGCCAATTTTGCAACAGACTACAAAGCCTTAGACTCTGGAAACGGCGCGCGCCGCATCTCTTCTGCCCAAGAAATTACGCGCCTGCATCAAGACGATCTGCGTGCTATCTCGTCTTCTGCCAAGGTTTTGGCCAACGCCGAACTCACCAAAAAAGCCGCGCTGGCCCAACAGCTATTGGGCCTTATCGGAGGGCAGGATGCCTAAGCCATTTCCGACATTGCGTTTACGCGCGGCACTAATTTTGTATCGTGCCCTTTGGATCATCGCTCTACCACTGATCCTTATCTATCTCTGGCGCCGCGGCCTCAAAGATCCAACCTACAGCCAGCATCTTAGCGAACGCTTTGGGCGACATCGTGAGATGCAAGATACTGTCTGGATCCACGCAGTCTCTTTAGGCGAAATGCGTAGCGCTGTGCCGCTGATACGCGCCTTACTGCAACGCGGCGAACGCATCGTAATTACCCATTTTACCCCCGCTGGACGCCGCGAGGCCGAGTCCGTCTTTCATGCCGAAATAGCCGAAGGCCGCCTACGCGCGGTCTGGGTTCCCTTTGAATACGGTTGGGCATTTGCCCGCTTCTTTCGCGCCTTCCGTCCGAAATACGGGCTCGTGATGGAGATTGAGGTCTGGCCTGTGATGATTATGGAAAGCCGCCGCAAAGGTATCCCGTTATTCATGTGCAACGCGCAATATCCCTCTACCAGCTTTATCCGCGACACCACCAAGACTAAGTTTCGCGGCGATCTGATGCTAGGCTTCGCCGGGGCGATGGTAAAATCTGACCTACAACGCGACCGATTTTCCCTTATTGGCGTGGACCATATCCACGTGACAGGTGAACTCAGGTTCGAACAGCCCATCCCGCCTCACTTGCTCACCGCTGGACAAGCTGCTCGCGATTGGATCGCCCCGACCCGCCCTGTCGTCACCATTGCAAGCGCAGTTGAGGGCGAGGATGAGATTTACATTCGAGCGATAAAAACAAGTCAAAGCACTTCCGCCCCCCTTTTCATTTATGTCCCTCGCAAGCCAGAGCGGTTTGCCGAGGTTGGGGCGATGCTGCGCGCTGCCGGTCTGCGCGTCGCAGAGCGATCAAACCTGTTTGATCGGCAACTAGCCCCAAATGGCCCAGCGCCAGACGTGGATGTAATTCTTGGCGACAGTCTGGGCGAGATGTATTTCTATCTGACCATGGCCGATAACGTCGTGGCAGGTGGAGGCTTCACACCGCACGGCGCTCATAATGTGATCGAACCGCTGGCGTTGAAAAAGCCGGTCATAGTCGGCCCATATATCCACACAATTGAATACCCCGCTGTCGAAGCGATTGCTGCGGGCGTCTGCACGCATGTGCACTCAGAACTTGAGCTAGCAAATGCAATTGTGGCAGGCCCGCAAACCAGCCCCGATCAAATTTCTGCGTTCTTTAACGCTCATACGGGCACTGTCCAGAAAACGCTACACGCCATCGACGCGCTTACCACGCACTGAAACCGCCATCCACATTGACCAACTGACCTGTCATATAACCCGCCTGCGGGCTGGCTAGAAACAGCATCACATCGGCAATTTCATCAGGCCCACACATTCGTCCCGCCATGATTAACTCACCCACGCGGCGTTGAAACTCTTCTGAGTGGTTGTTGAAAACAGCCCCAGGAGCGATGGTGTTTACCGTTGCCTTACGTGGCGCCCAGTAACCTGCGAGCCACACCGTCAAGCCATGGATCCCGGCTTTGGTAACGCCATAAGCCGAGAAATTCTTGAAGGGCATTCCTTCATAGATTTGATGATGTGCACCATTCAGCGCATACATTGACGCCACATTGACCAGCGCACAGGGCCATTTCCCAACAAGGTCACGGTCCATTTGCCGCGCGATCATGAAGGCACCAGTCAGGTTGGTACGCAAAGTGCGCTCGAAATCTTCGACGCTCGTCTCAGCAAAATCAGGAAAGGGCTTTCCCGCCCCCATCAACAACTCGCCCGTGATCGCCGCATTATTCAAAACCACATTGGGTTCCCAAGAGTCGCTCAGAATGCGCTTGAAAATCTCTTCGCACTGCTCTTCGACACCCACGTCCAGATCATAGAAGCGGAAGTTCTGGTTTTTCCCATGCTCCTCGACCAATGCATCGGCGCGATGACCCTTTAAGTCGGACGCGATCACACGCGCGCCCTCGGCCAGCATTCGCCGCACATAGGTCGATCCTAGAACGCCGCCCGAGCCCGTAATGAAAACTGTCCGGCCTTTGAGTTGATCAACCATGAGATGCTTCTTTCAGCGATTCAGTTAGCAAAAATTCGACCAATTTGAAATCGAACGGACTATCAATGTCGATACAGCGCTCTGCATCCATCAGATAAGGAATGACCCGCCCTTCAAAGAGCGCCTTAGCCCTTTTCAGATAGTTAGGGTTAACCACATAGGTGCTAGCGGCATGCTCATAGACCGTGGGCGCCGCCTGACGCGCCACAACGCCACCCGGCAACGGCTTAGAAACGTGCAGTGCACCAGTGTCATCCGGTTCAACAAGATTGAAATATGGGTTCTTACGCGCCTCACAGCATGACATCACCATGTCAGGCTGCTCCGATTGATAGAGCGCCAGCGCGTTCGTGATGTCCGCAGGAAGTCGCAGTGGCGATGTCGCATCCAGATCCAGAAAGGCATCAACATTACCGATCAAGGCCTCTGAAGCCATCAGAGCATGTTGCCATACACCCCATTTGCCCGCGCTGTCTGTTGCCAAATGATCAGGTCTAAGCCCGATGGCCAATGTTCCGCGTGCAATGGCATGGGCGTAAATCTCTTCATCATCCGTCGAAACAACCACGGTATCGACTTGTGGATGCTCCAAAAGTTGCTCCAACGACCAATCTATAAGCGGCTTGCCACAGATCGGTTTGAAATTCTTTCGAACCACCCCTTTGGAGCCTTTACGCACACCGATATGGCCCAGTATCATTGAATATCCTTTGTAATCTGACCTTGGAAAACCCGCGCACCCCATGCAGCCGCTGTTAATCCAGTGCTATTGCCCACATGGTCCAGCCGCGGCACCAGCGGATTGAGCGTCGGCTGACCGCGCAATAAGGCTAGCCAGTCGCGTGTAATCCCAACGAACATCATGTTGCGCTCCATCGGACAATCAATAAGCCGATGCCCCGCTGCATCCTTGACCTCATACCGCTGAGCAACAAAATCGAAGTCATAGATCGCGTCCACACCATAAATAACAGCGCGCCGATGCAGCTGAGGGGTCAAGTAATCCATCCCAATCGAACCCGAAGCCCCTGTTGGCGTCGTAACCGAGAGCCGGGAAGAAAAATCAACACCAGGATAGGCCTGATGACCAATACTGGTTACGCGTTCTATTTTCAAATCCGGAAACAAGACCGAAGCCATATCGAGCTCGTGACAAAGATCGAGCAGCACCCCGCCCCCCTCCGCCTTGGCGGCATAACTGTCTGAAAAAGACCAATTTTGCCGCCATTGCGTCACATCATGCCCTATGTCAAAGCTGAACCTCAACGCGCCTGACATATCCATCTGCGATAGCCGCAAGAACGCGGGGTGGTAGCGCATCATCAAGCCTACCATCGATCGGTCCGCCACCTTGGCCGTCAAGAGCGCAATCTCGGCAAGATCATCAGGACGAAAGGCTAACGGCTTTTCGATATACATCGGCAGATCGCGCGCAGCCGCATCAGCAATCGGGCCTAGACGCACATTCGTTGCAGAGGCGATAACCACCGCATCGCATCCGTCCAACATATTGGGCGCATATTCACGATAAGGTAATGCCACCGCATCGATGCCAAGCGAGACCAGATTGTCGAAATGGCGCCGTCCTATTGAACCCGCACCTATCACCGCGATCCGCATTAGAACTCCTGCGCCTTTACGGTTGGATGCCATAAATGCCCACCCCAGCGCAATAGAGCAAGCAGCACCCAAGGCCGCGACACGCGCCGGGCACATCGGTCGCCTGATAACGGAAGTCCTTTCAGACGTGGGCTTGCGCTAGCTATTTCACGCAGTGCGCCAGCTTGCCGCTTGGTTACAGCCTTGATGCTCAACGAGCCAAAAGACTAAGTGGCGCTGCCGTTAAAGCGACGGTTTAGCTTACGCATGCCTCTGATCCAGCGGTCATAATCATCCGTCTTGTTTCGCATGTATTGCACCACTTCCGGGTGCGGCAAGACAAGGAACGTCTCGTCACGGATGGCCTGCACGCAGGCGTCGGCCACTGGGCCGGGCTCCATCATTCCGTCAATTGCGGCCACATGTTCTTCATGCCCACGGGTCATCTCGGTTCGCACAGCCTGCGGACACAGCACGGATACTTTGATGCCCTGATCGCCATACGTCATTGCCAACCACTCAGCGAACCCCACCGCGGCATGTTTTGTCACGCCATAAGGTGCCGAACCCACCTGATTAAGCAGCCCCGCCGCCGAAGCGGTATTGAGCAGATATCCGCGTCAGCGACGGCTTCGTCGTCGGCGTCCGCCAGCGCCGACGCCTATTCCGAGAATTCTTGTGCAAACCGCTCGATCTCCGCAGAGACCTCCCGCGCGGCCAGGTCGATCTCGGTGCCCGCACGCGCAAGGGACGCCGAGATTTCGGACCAGTTCTCGGCCGCAAGTTCGGGAAGTCGAAATTCGAAGGCACCGACAATCGCCCCGTCCAGCCGCGCGCGCTTCAACTCAAGCATAGGGTCAGCCGCGCGAAAGCTCAGGACGATACTGGCCTGCCCCCCGTGGCGGATGAACTGCTCTAAGCTGGCGAATGAGCTCATTGATCCCCTAGAGCTTTGGAGACAACCTACATGGCTTTGCCACCGAAATGGTTAACCTACCGCGCGCTGGCAGAGAAAGTTCGACCGCAGGGTCGTCCGGTCTGGGGTGGCGGAGGGGATGGGTCTGGCACCCAACCTTCTCCACCCCTTAAGTAATTGTAATCATTGATGACGGACTGAGTTCGAAAGTCATCTGGTTCGAGTAGACCTGGGAACAAACACCGCACCTCTGACATTCCAGCAAATAGTCATTGTCATTGGTGGATTGCCAGTTCCAAGTGATCCTGCACATGTCGGCAACGTCCAGCTTGGCTTTCCACCCGAGAAAACGCTCGACTTTGTCAACTGACGCCAAGCTGCGCGCTACATCGCCTTCGCGGCGCGGTCCAATCTTATTGGGCACCGCGCGTCCGGAGGCTTGCTCAAACGGATGACCAATGTGTCCTGAACCTAATATTTCTGGGGAACGTACAATTCTGCGGGCAAAATGGCCCGCTCATAGTTTGGATTAAAAAATCGGTCCGGCAGAGAGATGTTTTCATGCGGGACTGGTTCGTAGGGAAAGACACCGAGAAGATGATCTATGCAATTCAATCGTGCCCGACGTTTGTCGTTGCCTTCGACGATATACCACGGAGCTTCCGGGATATTGGTTCGGTCAAACATCTCTTCTTTTGCTTTAGTGTAGGCCTCCCACCGAATGCGCGACTGAAGGTCCATGGGTGACAATTTCCATTGTTTCATGGGATCATGTACACGCATTAGGAAGCGAAGCTGTTGCTCTTCATTGAATAGCCC
>DOOI01000178.1:22482-23335 GCA_003512825.1 Paracoccaceae bacterium
GCCTTGCTTGGTAATTTTGGAAGCAAGGAGGACGAGATGTCCGCAAACAAATTCACAGACGAGTTCAAACGCGATGCCGTGGCCCAAGTCGAGGATCGGGGTTACCCGGTGCGCGAGGTGGCCGAACGACTGGGCGTCAGCACGAAGTCGATCTACACGTGGCAGAAGCAAGTTTCGCGGCCCGCGAAGGTGATCCAGGAGGTCGATGCCCAAGCTGATGAGATCCGCCGCCTGAAGCGCGATCTGGCGCGGGTGACGGAGGAGCGGGACATCCTAAAAAAGGCGACCGCATACTTCGCCAGGGAATCCCGGTGAGGTATGCGTTCATTGCTGAGAACCGGCTGATCTTTGCGGTCAGGGCCATGTGCCGGATGCTGGCTGAGCATCCAAGCGGCTTTTACGCTTGGCTGCGTGAGCCCTTGAGCCCGCGTGCGTTGGAGGATGAACGTCAAACGGTTCTGATGAAGCAGGCTTGGGATGACAGTGGCGAGGTGTATGGCTACCGCAAGCTTCGCGATGATCTGTGCGACATGGGCGAAGACATCAGCCCCAACCGGGCATGGCGGCTGGCACGACTGGCAGGCATAAGGGCCCAAATTGGTTACAAAAAGAAGCCTGGCTCCTATGGCGGCAGCCCGGCCGTCGTGGCCGACAATACCCTGAACCGGGAGTTTGATGTCGACGCTCCAGACCAGTTCTGGGTGACAGACATCACCTATATCCGCACCCACGAAGGGTTCCTGTATCTGGCCGTCGTGATTGATCTGTTTTCTCGGAGGGTCATCGGCTGGTCGATGCAGGGCCGCGCCTACACCGATCTGCCGCTGCAAGCCCTGCTGATGGCCGTCTGGCG
>DOOI01000152.1:0-6419 GCA_003512825.1 Paracoccaceae bacterium
GTGATCTTGTCAGGTGCGGGTCTTTTGGCGTGGCGAGAGTCGCGTCTGAATTCTTCGTCCCCGCCGCCTTATCCCGGGTCAATTCCCCCCAAGCCGTAAGAATTTTACGGAAACCAGACCTCTTTAAAGGCTGGAAACCGCTTTAGAGCCGAATCGATCCCTTGCGGCCACGGCTACGATGGCTAGAATAGGCCCCTGACATCAGACCGGGCGGCGCCGCTATTGGCGGCCGCCCCTTTCAAACCGGGATAACCGATGAGCTGGACCGACGAACGCGTTGAACTTCTCAAGAAGATGTGGGGCGAAGGACAGTCCGCCAGCCAGATCGCCAAGGAACTGGGCGGGGTGACACGCAATGCCGTGATCGGCAAGGTGCACCGTTTGGGCCCCTCGAACCGTGCGGGCGCCCCCGAGGCCAAACCCACGGCGACACCCGCGACCGCAGCGCCGCAGGCGACGTCCAAGCCATCTGCTCCGCCAATGCAGAAGCCGGCGGCCGCAGCCAAGCCCGCCGCGCGTCCGGTTCCGCCACCTGCCGAAGAGCCAGAGGCCTCTGAACCAGCCGAAGAGCGGCCAGTGCCAATCTCCAGTGCGCGGCGCGCCATCATTCCAGCAGGTCAGCCCCTGCCGCCACAGCCATCGACAAATGAAATCAGCCCGGAAGCCTTGGCAAAGGTGAATGAGGTTGAGAAGCACGCCAAAAAAATCACACTGATGGAATTGACCGAGCGGACCTGCAAATGGCCTGTCGGCGACCCTGCAACGCCAGATTTCTGGTTTTGCGGCCTGCCTTCGCAACCGGGCAAGCCCTATTGCGAGGCGCATGTCGGCGTTGCATTCCAGCCAATGAGTGCGCGGCGCGATCGCAAACGCTGATCAGTTTCGGTTAAGCAACTTGAGAAGGCCCTTCTGGGCCTCCTCTTCGAGCCTTTTCCTGAGCGCATCTTCCACGGACTGCCCCTGCTCAACAGTCACATCGAGCTCTTTACCGATCTGCTCATTGACCTTGTCGCGGACTTTGGTTTCAAGCGCCTTTTTCTCTTCCTTTAGGTTGAGATCGATCGCTTTTTCCAAATCGGCTGTGATCTTTGGGGCACTCCATGGGCCACGAACCCGCACAGGAATTGCCAAACCCCGCCCGCCACGCGCTTGCAGCGCCGTGGGGGTAAAGGTGTAATCGACATCTTTTGCGCCAAGACCAACACGGCCTGCGCCGCGTGCTTCGACGCCGGGAAGGGAGAGAAGCAGATCGTTGTTTTGCAAGTTACCCGCTGAGATCACGAATGTGGCGCCTAGGCTGTCAAAGACCGTGGCACCATCCCCCTTTTGGCCAGCGCGGATCAGCGCATCAAGATCAAAACCTGCAATCGCACCACGGCCCATTTTGACGGCTCCGCTGCCTTCCATGGACTGCATGATCTGCGCCACAGATTGCCCTGTGGCAAGAAATTTGACCTCGGCATCAGCGGCACCAGAAAAGCGACTGACCCCAAGCAAATCGCTCAATAGTGCCTGCATTTCAACGCCATTGGCCAATACCGATCCGCCAACGGAAAGGCCTTTTCGATTGTTGGCCACAACGCGCCCAGAAACAACGCCGCCATAGCCAGCAAGCTCGCGCAGTTCCGCTACAGCGCGGGCATTGTCGATAGTGAGCAGGAGGCGCGTTTTGCCAAAGCTCAATCCGCCGATATCCAGCTTTTCAGTCACCAAGGCCACTTCACCATCGAGCAATCCAAGCGCCGACGCATCAAGAGGTTGCCTTGACCACCCTGATTGTGAGGATGCTCCCCCCGAGCCCGTGCCGGGCGCACCGCCAGATGAGCCTTTTAGCGCTAAAAAAGGCGCCGTGAATTGCGCGTTGATGCGTGGTTTGCTGGAGAGGTCCAAGTCCACCGCTCCGGATAGTCGATTTTTGTCGAGGGCAAGTTCTAAAGACCGCAGCGCGATTTTGGGGCCAGCCGTCAGTGTAAGGTCACCTTGGGTGGTGACGCTGCGACCAAAGCCTTCTGGAATTTCGACACCTGTCACCCCCAAAGCCGCAAGCAAAGCCGCCGTATTGGGCGCTTCCACACTCAGCCGCCCCGCGGCTTCGGCGGCGATGCCACTGCGCCCTTCAAATCGGACAAGGCCACCTCCAGCCGCCACCGATAGGGTGATCGGAGAAATCCCGCCTGCAATCCACCCGGCGAATTCCGCAATTCGCCCAGACAGAGCAATCGGTGCCCCAAAAGGCCGGGCAGAGAGATCAAAGTCAGCCGCACCGTTATAATCTGGCCAGCGCAGATCAAGATCGAGCCCAGGCACCTCGGTCACTGAGCCGCTCGCGTGATCGCGATAGGTGAGTTTCCCTCCGGACACGAGCGCCCGATCCAAGGTAAGTGCGAGTGTGTTCGAAGACGCTTTAACGGTATCGCTTTGGCCCGAAGGAGCCACGCCTTCAACGCCCAGCTCCCAGTTCACCCGCCCGTCTGCGGCCCGTTCCAACAGGATTTCGGGGCGCACCGCTTCTAGCCCTGTGATCCGGATCGACCCAGCGATCAGACTTTTCACATCGACCCCGACCTTGAGGCTATCGGCCGTCAGCAGCGGACCATGCTTGGACCAACTGGCGTTGGCGACTTCTATAGGCCCCGTGGCAACCCCAAGCACGGGCCAAAAACTGATTTTTGCATCGCCAGAAATCGAAACCTCTCTGCCAGTTTGTGCGGAAATCTGATCGGCAGCGATCCGGGCGATCCGTTCACCGGGCAGCAGAAAGATCGAGCCGAAAAAGAGCACCAAAATCAGCAGAAAAAGGCCAAGTAGCCGGGTGAGCAAGCGCATCGCGTCCTCCATTTCTCACAATCATAGCGGCACGCGGTCGCGTCGCAAGCAAGCTATGGGATTTGCGCGATAACCCGCCTTAGCTATGGACTGGCGTCACTTGTGCTTTTTGACGGGCTCCAGAGTAAACGCCCCCCCTTGCCAACGCGCCATGGCGTGATCCGGTGCAGGCGGCGGCACGGTCGCGGCAATTTTGTCAGCAAACTCCGCCGAGTTGCGTTTTGGGCGCCATCCCAACCATTCCACTGCCGAATTATCCCACCAGCGATTGTCATTGTCTGACACCCCCCAAATCACTGGGCAACCAAGGCGCGGCACGGCGAACACTCGGTCAACCAAGGATAAATAATCCTCCGGGGCAAGCCAGCTGGCCAACATGCGGTGGTCTTTGGGTTCCGGGAAGCAAGAGCCAATGCGAACTATGGCAGTTTCGATTCCGAACTTGTGCCAATACATAACGGCCACGGCTTCGGCATAGCTTTTTGAGATCCCATACCAACCATCGGGCTTATGCGGTGCGTTTCCACTCAGATGCTCAGTCTGCTCATAATAGCCCACCACATGATTAGAGGACGCAAGGAAAATACGAGAAATTCCTTCGATGCGGGCAGCCTCATAGAGGTTGTGTAAACCAATAAGATTGGCTTGCAGAATGTCGGGAAAGGGCTGTTCGGTGGAAACACCGCCCAAATGCAAGATCGCGTCGCAGCCTGTGACCATAGCCGAGACACCCGCTTCATACGCCAAATCACAAACGACTGTCTCCGTTTGTCTCGGAGCGTCCTTGATCGGGGTGATATCCGTCAAGCGCAGCTGAGCCGCGACGCGCCCTTCAAGCGCCCATGACAACCGGCCAAGCGCGCCTGCCGCTCCAGTGATCAGTAGTCTTTTTCGCATCTCATCCTATCCGTTTTGATACATGCCGGGAGCCCTTTAACCTCGGAATAAAGCAAGGAGATCAGTTCTCTAAGGAAAGTCTTTCACATATCGTCCCGCCGTCCAACGGCGAGAAAATAATGACTAAGCCCGCAATTAAAGAAACTCTTGCGCCTTTTATAGCAAAGAAACTGCGTGACTTGCTAACATCCGGAGAGGTGAAGGTGGGCGAGAAGCTTCCAACGGAAAAAGCATTGACCGAGCGCTTCAATGTCTCTCGTTCGGTTATACGCGAGGCCTACGCAGGCTTGCGCGCAGAAGGTTTGGTTGAGGCGCGCCGTGGCGCAGGTGTGTTTGCCATAGCGGCACCGTCACAGTCATCTGGCCAGCGAGAAACCTTTCTGGGGCGCGAAACTTATGCTGTCATTGAGGCGTTGGAAGTTCGGATGGCGATCGAGATGGAGGCCGCATATCTGGCCGCAATCCGTCACTCGCCTCATCAAGAGGAACGCATTTGGGACGCTGTTAACACCTACAAAGCCCTGCGCGACAATTGCCAAGACGATATCGCAGCAGACTTTGATTTTCATCTGGCCATTGCAGAGGCAACCAACAATCCGCGTTTCGTTGAGTTTCTAAAAATATTTGGCGAAAATTCTATTCCAAGAAGGAGCGTGATCGAGGTCATTGATGTAGAAATGTCAAAAGATATCGCCATGGACATCGGCCAGCAGCACGGAGCAATCGCCGCAGCGATAGCTCGGCGAGACCCTGAACAGGCGCGGCACGCAATGCGGTTGCATCTTGAACATGGACAAAAACGTTTTCGAACATTTCTGCGTATGGGCTTGGTTCAAGACAGCTCAGATTGACAGAGAAGGATCGGCTTCTTTACCTGCATGGGTAAGTCGTAAAGAAAGAAGCCCCCGTGACAGATCCATCAGAAATCAAAGCCGCACTCGGCGCTGGCCTTTTATCTTTTCCAGTGACCCCATTTGGTGCGGATGGCGCCTTTGATCCAAAACCCTACCGCGCGCACCTCGATTGGCTCTCGGGCTTTGGTGCGACGGTTTTGTTTGCTGCGGGCGGAACAGGCGAGTTTTTCTCACTCTCGCCTGCGGAAATACCGGCAATCGTACGTGCCGCAAAAGAAGGCGCGCGCGGCACACCCATTGTGGCGGGCTGTGGATATGGCACAAAGATGGCCGTTGAGATTGCCAAAGCCGCCGAGGCCGCAGGGGCCGACGGCATCTTGCTTTTGCCGCACTATTTGATCGATGCCCCGCAAGCAGGCATGTTTGCCCATGTGAAGGCCGTGTGTGATGCGGTTAAGATCGGTGTAATGGTCTATAATCGTGACAATGCGATCTTGCAGCCAGACACACTGGAGCGGCTTTGCGACGTTTGCCCCAATCTGATTGGTTTCAAGGATGGGTCAGGCGACATCGGACTGGTACGTCAAGTGACCGCCCGCCTTGGAGACCGGCTGACATATCTCGGAGGGATGCCAACAGCGGAACTCTTTGCCGAAGCTTACCTAGGTGCAGGGTTTTCAACCTATTCCTCGGCGGTCTTCAATTTCGTGCCAGCCCTTGCAATGGAATTCTACACAGCACTTCGAACCGGAGAGCGCGGCACGTGTGAGACCGTTCTCAATGAATTCTTCTATCCTTTCATGGATTTGCGAGCCCGCCAAAAAGGTTATGCCGTTTCCGCGATAAAAGCCGGTGTGCGTTTGCGCGGCTACGCGGCAGGCCCCGTGCGCGCGCCCTTGTCCGACCTAACAATAGAGGAAGAAGCCATGTTGCTAGCGCTCATTGCGAAAGCCGATGCACGATGAAGATTGCTCGCGTCCTTACACATGTGCTGGATCATCCGCTTGATGTTGCGTTCGAGAGCGCGTCGATGCGATTTACCCGCCGCCAGCATGTCTTGGTGGAGATCGTGTGTGAGGATGGCACCATCGGCTGGGGGGAATGTCTTGGTCCTGCGCTGCCCAATCGGGCGATGGTGGAATTTTATGCTCCGCGACTAATCGGCCGCGATCCGCTTGAAACGGAAGTTCTTTGGCAAGTCTTGTACAATACTTCACGAGACCAAGGCCAGCGCGGTATTTCCATAACAGCACTGTCAGGACTTGACGTGGCGCTATGGGACATCAAGGGGAAACGATTAGGGGTGGCAGTATCGACCCTCTTGGGAGGGCGCGCGAGAGACTCTGTCCGAGCCTATGCCACAGGCAGTTTTAGGCGCGACGGCGTGGATCGTGTAGAGGACAATGCAACAGAATGCGCTGGCCATATTGCGGCCGGGTTTCACGCGGTCAAAATCAAAATCGGCTTTGGCGTTAAAGAAGATTTGGAAGTCATTCGCGCTGTGCGCGATGCCATCGGTGACACCCCGCGACTAATGATCGATGCCAACCACGGCTATGGCGTCAATGAGGCCATAGAACTGGGAAAGAAGGCCGCCAAATACGACATCGACTGGTTTGAAGAACCCGTCCTTCCAGAGCAAATCGGCGCCTATCTGGCAGTGCGGAACGGTCAACCCATTCCGGTGGCTGGCGGCGAAACGTGGTATGGGCGCTTTGGATTTGCCGAACCGCTAGCCCGCAGGGCCGTAGATATTGCCCAGCCCGACCTCTGTGGCGTTGGCGGCTTTACCGAGATGCGCCGCGTTGCCGACATGGCCGCGCTACATGGCGTGCGGCTTGT
>DOOI01000152.1:6689-16154 GCA_003512825.1 Paracoccaceae bacterium
GCGTGCGGCTTGTGCCGCATGTTTGGGGCACCGGGGTGCAAATTGCCGCTTCTTTGCAATGGTTAGCAGCGCAATTGCCGGATCCTCCCCGGCGAGACGCCATAGCGCCCATTCTGGAGTTCGACCGCACGCCAAACCCCTTTCGACAGGCAATATTGAACACCCCCATCGAGCACCACAACGGTATGGTCATGATCCCGAATACACCGGGCCTGGGTATCACGATCAATCGAGATGCACTCGAAAACTATCGTTTGAAAGAATGACATGAGCTTTCGTCGCTACACCGGAGCCCCACCCCGTTTCAAACTGCCCGAAGGGGCAATTGACAGCCAAATTCATCTCTATCTACCAAATTACCCTGCGGCCATCGGTGGCACGCCAGTTCCGGATGGCTGCCCCGGACCTGAGGACTATCGGCAGGTGATGGCTTGGCTGGGAATTTCGCGTTGCGTAGTCACACAAGGCAATGCTCATCAATTCGACAACGAAAACCTCATCGCCGCCCTCAAGGCCATGGGCCCCTGTGCGCGAGGTGTGGCAGTCATTTGCGAAGATACGACCGAGCGAGAGCTGGAGCGTTTACATCAAGCCGGAATTCGCGGCGCGCGCATCATGGACCTCCCCGGTGGAGCAACCGGACTGACACATCTGGAAAGAGTTGATGAAAAGGCGCATGCACTTGGCTGGACGGTTGCCGTACAGTTCGACGGCTCACAGATTTGCGCGCTGGAAAAACGGCTGGCGGCACTCAAGAGCAATTGGATCCTCGATCATCATGGAAAGATTTTCCAAGGCGCGCGCCCCGATGGCCCAGAAGTAGCGACAATTCTTCGGTTAATGGACAAAGGACGATGTCACTTCAAATTAGCGGGCATTTATGAAAGCTCTAAGCGTGGAGCGCCTGCATATGAAGATGTCGCAGACTATACACGCGTTGTGACCGCGCATGCGCCAGAGCGCATCATTTGGGGTACGAACTTTCCTCATAACCAAGCGACAAGTGCCGCGAGCTATCCTTGCGATGCAGAGTTGCTTGATTTAGCGGCCTCTTGGCTGATAGGTGCCCGCGCGCAAGAGTTAGCCTTTGTCGAGACGCCAGAGCGGCTTTTCTTTATGGACTAAACCGAAATGAAAGGGGGCCAATCCGGCCCCCTTTTGTCAGTTCACGCAGCAGCCTGTGCCACTTGCTTTTGTCGTCCTAAACCTTCGATTTCCAGTTCCATCACGTCGCCGGGCTTCAAGAAAACCGGAGGCTTCATCCCCAGACCAACGCCGGAAGGCGTGCCTGTCGCGATGATGTCTCCGGGCATTAACTTCATGAATTGGCTCATGTAACTGATGATTTGGCGCACAGTGAAGATCATGTCGGATGTGTCAGAGTCTTGCACGACCTTGCCGTTGAGGCTCAGCCAGAGGCGCAAAGCTTGAGGATCAGGCACTTCATCTGCAGTCACAAGCCAAGGACCTATAGGGCCAAAACTGGGCGCGGATTTGCCTTTGGTCCATTGCCCGCCCCTCTCGATCTGGAATTCACGCTCGGAGACATCATTGATCGTGCAATACCCGGACACATAATCAAGGGCGTCCTGTTCAGAGACATAGAGCGCCTCGCGGCCAATGACGACGCCCAACTCAACTTCCCAATCTGTTTTGACCGACTTGCGCGGGATGATCACCGGATCATTCGGTCCTGAAAGGCACGAAGTGGCTTTATTGAAAATAATTGGCTCCGCGGGCGGGGTTGCTCCGGTTTCTGCTGCGTGTTTGGCATAGTTGAGGCCGATGCAGTAAAAGTTTGGTACCGAAGCCAAACAAGCGCCAATTCGACCCGGAGCTTCAATAATCGGCAATGTTTCAAGATCGATTGCACGGATTGCATCCAAAGCCGAATTAGAAACAGCGGTCCCCGCGAAATCCGGGACCCTACCCGACAGGTCACGAATGCGGCCTGAATTATCTGCGATGGCTGGTCGCTCTTTACCTTCTGGACCCACACGCATGAGCTTCATTGTTGTTCCCTCTTCCGATGTTATGAGTGTTTATTTCGCGTCTGCCGCTTCTGGTATGGTTTCATTCTCTTCCGCCGGGCGCGCATCGTCAGGCGCATCTGCGAAAGCGACTTTGATACTATCCAGCAAATGCCCCAAATGGGCGTGAATAGAAACTGCGACCAAATCGGTGTCGCGCTCTTCCAGCCCCCGCACAATATCGCCATGCTGCCGCACGACCCTTTCGCGATTGCGCCGAGTGCGGGCCGATAAAAAACGCGCACGCCACATTCTACGCAAATAGGCGGCATGGGTTTCGGCAAGAGCAACGTTATGCGAAGCGCGCGCGATGGCCATATGAAACTCCATATCAACCTCAAACCGCTCTACATGGTCGAATTGGTCATAGCCCTGCTGCATACGCTCGTGAATGCTGCGGATTTCGCTGATTTCTTCCCTCGTGGCATGTTCGACGGCGAGTTTGCCCGACAGCTCCTCCAAAGCCACAATCACAGTGATAGCGTCTGTCACATCCTTGAGCGTAGGGCTCGCCACCACGGGGCTGCGCGCTGGGCGTAATTCGACCAAACCCTCTTTGGCCAAGATACGGATAGCCTCCCGCATGGGCGTACGACTCACTCCGAGATCAGCGGCGTTGTCGCGTTCTTTGATGGTTGCTCCTGGCCGGAGCGTTCCATGCAGAATCTGGCGGCGCAGCTGCATTGCAATCTGCTCTGGGAGTGTATTCTCGCCCATCTGAGCCCATCCTCCAAGTATAGCGATACAATCGTGATCGCGTTTATCCCGCAAAATCAGGCGGTTCGCCAGACGCTTCGCTAATCTGATTTGGTATACCAAAAATCGTTGATTGTCGAGGCGGAGTTCGTTAGCGTCTTTGCAGATGGTATACCATCCGGCGCGTGGAGGCTGCGCCGATAATTGTGGGCGACACGCCCTTTCTGGGAGGAACAATGATGAAATTGACAACCATGCTGAAATCCGCAGCTGTCGCAGCGATCATCGCATCGCCCGCGGTTGCCGAGACGACGCTTCGCATTCAAACTCACTACGCGCCTGAAACTGTTTCCGGGAAGCTGGCGGGCCAATTCGTTGATGACGTTCAAACCATGTCCGGTGGCGATATCAAGATTGAAATGTTCTATTCGTCATCCGTTGTGGCGACTGTGGAGACTTTTGACGCTGCCGCAAACGGCATCCTTGATTGCGATATGACCGGTGGTGCTTATCAGACCGGCAAGAACGCAGGGTTCCAGTTTGTTGGCGACATTATGGGCGGCTATGACACCCCCTATCAGCAGCTGTCTTGGCTCTATCATGGCGGCGGATACGATGCGGCTCAGCAACTCTATAATTCGCAGGGCATGCAGCTGATTGGCTGGTGGATTTACGGTCAAGAATCTTTCGCATCCAACAAGCCCCTTACAAGCGTTGCGGATTTGAAGGATTGGAAATTCCGTTCGCCTCCCGGCCTAGAAACAGACATTTTCGCATCCCTCGGCGCTTCACCGATAGTGATGGACTTCACCGAAATCTTTACCGCGCTTGAAACAAAGATCATCGATGGCGCGGATGCATCGGGGCTGGCAAACAATAAGGGCATGGGGCTTTATGACATCTCCAAGCATGCCACATTCCCCGGGTTCCACTCGATGCCCTCTGACCATTTGGCATGCAATAAGGCTGTTTGGGACGGATTGTCGGATGCACAGCGCCGCATCATCGACACTGCAATGCAGAAACTGTCTCTGCAAACTGCTCTGACCTTTGAGCGTGCGAACGCAGCCGCTGCCGCTGAACTGGAGGCCAATGGTGTTACCTTGCACAACTGGTCGCGTGAAGAACGCATGAAGTTCCGTGAGGCCGCGCAAGGCCAGTGGGAAAACTGGGCGCAGAAATCTCCAGAGGCGGCGGCTTTGGTGGAAAGCCACCGTGGTTACCTGAAAGAGCTTGGCCTCATCTCAAAGTAAGAGCGTATTTTAGCCGCTTGAGCCAAAGCGGGGCGGGTCCATTTGGCCCGCCCCGTATCGTCCCAGGAAATGGGACAAAGGATTTTTGAGGGGGTTTAAAGATGCATAGCGACAGCGTCTGGCTGGGATCGTTCCGACGTCCGGTGAAATTGGCAATGACTGGCTCTATCCTTGCCGCCATCGGTATCTTTGCTGTGATGGTGCTTGGAAAACTTACCGGAATGGGCAGTTCCGGCATGTACGAGATGGTTCGCCCTTCTGGAAGACCGATCGTGCAAGCGATGCTTGTCTCGTTTTGTGCAGCCGTTGTCCTATCGGCGGTTTACCTCTCCGATACCAAAGGCGAGATTGAGCCGCCCCGGACCGGGCCAATGGATATCCTGTCACTGATCCTTTCCCGCATAGCGATGATTGCGACAATTGGGATTGTCTGTGCGATGTTCTACGAGGTCGTTGCGCGGTATGTTTTCGAGCGTCCAACCCTCTGGGCGAACGAGCTTTCGCTGTGGATTGCGGGGTTTGTGCTGCTGTTTGCCGGGCAATATGCCATGCAGCAACGCAGTCATATTCGGATCTATGTAATCTACGACATCATGCCTCGCTGGATGCAGAAGTTTTCTGATTGCCTTTCAGTGGCCATGATTTGGCTCTTTGCAGGAGCAACAGTCTGGGGCGCCTATAATGAAGCGATGCAAAAGCTGGCACGGATGGAAACATTCGGCACAGCATGGGACCCGCCTTTGCCTGCGACGATGAAGATCTCCATCTTGATCGTCGTTTGCCTTGTGGCTCTTCAAGCCTTGTCGAATTTGATCGCAGATTGGCACAAAGTGCCAGAGGCGCATAACCCCGCTGATGAGATTGACGAAGCTGAAATCGAGAAACTCAAGAAGACGTTGGGAGCCAACTAAATGGATATTGGGACGATCAGTCTGGTCTTGTTGTTTGGCATGTTCGCACTTCTTGCAATTGGGATGCCGCTTGGGTTTGCCTCGGCTTTTCTCGCGGTCTGCACCTTGATGATGAAGTTTGGTCCGGATTTGCTTTTGCGTGATTTTGGACGAGGGCCGCTATCGGTCCTATCACAATCGGTCTATCGGCAATTGACGAACTACGTGCTCATTTCGGTACCGTTATTCATTTTCATGGCGGCCTTACTGGAACGATCAGGCATCGCGCGCGATATGTATGCATCGTTGAATGTTTGGATGTCCCGCATGCGCGGAGGCATTGCTATCGTAACCTCGATCATGGCTGTCATTATGGCAGCAATGTCTGGGATTATCGGCGGCGAAGTCGTTCTCTTGGGCCTGATCGCGCTGCCGCAAATGCTGCGTCTGGGATACAATCAGAACCTCGCGATTGGCACGATCTGCGCTTCGGGCTCACTTGGCACAATGATCCCACCTTCTATCGTTTTGATCTTTTATGGCCTCGTGACCGAAACTTCGATCAAGGCGCTGTTTACGGCATCCTTTTTGCCCGGCTTCATGCTCGCGAGTTTCTTTATAATCTACATTTTAATCAGAACCCGACTTGACCCATCTCAAGCGCCGCTGCCACCGGATGACCCCAACGACCCCGCAGGTCGCGAGAAGGCTGTTTTATTCCTAGGTTTTCTCGCACGTTTTGGTATGTGGGCCACTGGCGTGGCCTTCCTGCGCGCGGCGTTCTTTACCTTGACTGGCACGAATAAAGTCACCGAAGGCGTAGATGCTATCCCACTCGGTATGGCCTCTGACCTTCCCGGAATTGCTGCTGCCTTTGCGATATGCGCGGTGTTGGTATTCGGTGTCATCGGCCGCGAACGTACGGCAATTGGTTGGAACATGGGCAAAGGTCTAGTTGCGCCAATTATCGTTATCGGTGTTGTACTTGGATCAATCTATGGTGGAATTACGGGGATCACCGAAGCAGCAGGCATGGGCGCAATTGCGGTTTTCGTCATTGGGCTGGTGCGTCGGGAAATGACTTTTGAAATTGTCTCGGACGCTGTGATGCGAACCGTAAAGTCGACGGGTACAATCATCTGGGTCACCATCGGAGCTGCCGCTTTAGCTGCGGCTTACACGCTCGCAGGCGGACCAACCTTTGTTGCAAACATGATTGTTGGCGCGGATTTGCCAACAATGGGCATTATCCTCGTGATGATGTTCATCTTTCTGATCATGGGAATGTTCATGGACTGGGTTGGAATTGTACTTCTGATCATGCCCGTTTTCCTGCCCATCGTCCTTAAGCTGCCCGTTGAGGAACTCGGTTATTTCGGCTCTCTCGAGAAGAAATACGTCGCGATCTGGTTTGGCGTGGTCTTTTGCATGAATATGCAGGTGTCGTTCTTGTCGCCCCCCTTTGGCCCGGCAGCTTTCTATCTAAAATCCGTCGCCCCCGCGCATATATCTTTGACCGATATTTTCCGGGGCTTCCTTCCGTTCATCATGCTACAGCTCTTGGCCCTGTCCATTCTGGTACTTTGGCCAAATGTTGTGACAATTTTCCTTTAACCTCTTTCCCGGCCAATGAATTTGGCCGGGATTTTTCTTTCGTGAGACCTCCAATGTCAGACACCGTTCGACTTGATCCCTCCGACAATGTCGTCACAGCACGCCGTCAGCTTGCCCCCGGGGAAGAAGGAGCCACGCAAATCATCCCACGCGGACACAAGATGGCCACGGAAGCAATCGCACGGGGGGGCATGGTCAGGAAATACGCACAAATCATTGGCTATGCTGCTCAAGATATTGCCAAAGGCACGCATATTCACACCCACAACCTTGAGTTTCGCAATGTCGATGCAACTTATGAATTTGCAACAAACTTGCGACCGGCTGCTCCTGCGGCAAAAATCGATACTTTCATGGGGTATCGCCGGACGTCCGGTCGGGTTGGCACGAGAAACTATATTGCCATTCTGACGTCGGTCAATTGTTCGGCCACGGCAGCGCGCCTTATCGCACAAGCCTTTCCGCCCGAAAAACTCGCGGCATACCCAAATGTCGACGGCGTCGTGGCCTTCGTACATGGCACAGGCTGTGCCATGGGCGGCGATGGCACCGGATTTGAACTCCTGCAGCGCACTTTGTGGGGTTATGCCCGCAATCCAAACGTTGGGGGCGTACTCATGGCCGGACTAGGATGTGAGATGATGCAGATCGATTGGCTCATTGAGGCCTATGGCCTCACTCCGGGTCCACTCTTTCAGACCATGAACATCCAAGATGTAGGTGGACTGAGAAAGACCGTCGAATTGGGCGTGCAGAAAGTCGAAGCGATGCTTCCCCTCGTCAATGAGGCCTCTCGAAGCGAATGCCCGGCTTCGGAATTAATGGTGGCACTACAATGCGGTGGTTCAGATGCTTGGTCGGGCATCACGGCCAACCCTGCACTGGGTTATGCGTGCGATCTCCTCGTCGCACAGGGCGGCACCGGGGTATTGGCGGAAACGCCCGAGATTTATGGCGCAGAGCATCTTTTGACGGTCCGCGCCGTCGACAAATCCGTGGGCGAGAAACTTATCGGCCTCATCAAGTGGTGGGAGGGCTATACCGCGCGCAACGGGGGGTCGATGGACAACAATCCTTCCCCAGGCAACAAAAAGGGTGGCTTGACGACCATTTTGGAAAAGTCGTTGGGGGCTGCAGCAAAAGGCGGCACCACACCACTCACTGGTGTTTATAAATATGCCGAACCTATCACGACCAAGGGCTTCACTTTCATGGACAGCCCTGGTTACGACCCCGCGTCTGTGACAGGGCAGATTGCCTCAGGCTGCAATCTGGTTGCCTTTACAACAGGACGTGGCTCCGCCTTTGGAGCAAAGCCTTCCCCTTCGATGAAAGTCGCAACAAACAGCGAAATGTTCGAGCGGATGGAAGAAGACATGGATGTCAACGCAGGACGGATCCTAAGCCATGGCGCCAGCGTCGAAGAGATCGGGCGCGAGATATATGAGATGTGGTTGCGGGTGGCCTCCGGGGAAAAGACAAAATCGGAAGCGCAAGGGTTGGGAGATTTTGAGTTTGTTCCTTGGCAGGTTGGGGCGGTGATGTGATCCCTCTCGCTGTCATAGGGGGAGGGCAGATCGGCTTGCGGCATATCCAAGTAGCATTAGCGTCAGAAAAGGTGCGCTTGGTTGGCGTGGTTGAACCGAACGAAGCGCGGCGCGCGCAACTTGCCCAACAAGGCTTGCCCACAGTTGTAGCCATTTCTGATCTGCCGACTGAAACGCAGGCCGCGATTGTTGCGACACCCACCCCAAACCACTTTGACGCCTCGCATGAGGCGCTGGATGCGGGGCTTTCGCTGATTGTCGAAAAACCATTGACTGCAACACCCGATGAAGGGCGTCAGCTTATCAGCGCGGCACAAAGACGTGGATTGCCACTTTATTGTGGCCATCATCGCAGGTGTCATCCTTTTTCATTGGCCGCACGCAAAGCCTTGTTGGAGCTGGGACCTCTAGTGGGGATTCAGGCGCTATGGTCGCTTCGCAAGCATGACAGTTATTTCGATGTACCGTGGCGCCGCGCTCCGGGGGCTGGACCGCTCATGACAAACCTGAGCCACGAGATCGATCTGATGCGCTTTTTCGCAGGAGAGATCACGGAAGTGACCGCACTGACGTCAAATGCCACTCGCGGCTTAGTGATTGAAGACACAGCGGCTTTGGCCTTTCGCTTTGCCTCTGGCACCTTGGCGTCAGTACTCATTTCTGATGCAGGGGCAAGCCCATGGGCTTTCGAAGCCGGATCAGGAGAGAACCCGGATATCGCGGTTTCTGGTGAAGATTATCTGCGCGTTACTGGGACACAGGGGGCTTTGGCCTTTCCGTCATTAACGCATTGGAATGGCGGTGATCATGAGAGCGTGGATTGGCGTAAGGCATTGACGCGCTTCGTGCTGGCCCCGCCCCACAAAGTCGACCCGCTATTCGAACAACTAGAGCGGTTTGCCTCGGTACTTGAGGGCAAAACAGACGATGTTTTGTGTACTGCAGAAGAAGGCTTGGCCGCGGCCGAGTGGACGCTGGCAGTGGCCCTCTCTGCAAAACTGAGGCGCGCTACAAACCGCACGGACGTGCCCGGCAACTTTCAGGGCGTTTAGGAGAAGACAAATGTCAAAAGCACATATTGGTTTTGTCGGATTGGGTTTGATGGGTCGGGCAATGGTGTCTCGCCTTCTCGACAAGGGTTACACTGTGAGCGTCCTTGGAAATCGAGATCGAACCGGCATAGAGGATGCGCTTGCGCGCGGCGCGAAGGAGGCAAGTTCGGCGCGGATGCTTGCAGAACACGCTGATATCGTGATGCTTTGCATGGGAAAGTCTGAGCATGTCGAGGCGCGAGTTCTTGGTCCAGATGGGCTCTTGGAAGGGATCAAGCCCAACCAAGTCGTAATTGATTTTGGCACCTCACTTCCTGCTTCCACCCGCAAAATAGGCGAACTCTTTGCAAAAAAAGCCGCCGTATTTTTGGATGCGCCTCTCG
>DOOI01000017.1:0-183 GCA_003512825.1 Paracoccaceae bacterium
TACAGCGGCATCTGGCCGCCTTCGTAACCATTCAGAGCCACACCCGAACGGGATTTCTGACCCTTGATACCGCGACCAGCGGTTTTACCCTTGCCCGAACCCGGGCCGCGCGCAACGCGCTTGGATTTCTTGGCCGCGCCAGCATTGTCGCGAAGTTGGTTCAATTTCATGTCGCTTCTCCTT
>DOOI01000017.1:444-707 GCA_003512825.1 Paracoccaceae bacterium
TTCATGTCGCTTCTCCTTGCCGGATGCGGCCCCCAGCGACGGGAGCGGCCGAACACGGCTTATGTATGAATGTGAGTCGGACCCCGATTGGGGCCACTGGGCGCGTATAGACGCAGGCGAAGCAGGATGCAAGCACCGCTCAAGCGACGACACGAGGGGAAAAGAAAACGCCCCCCAAATCCTTGGGAGGCGTTCAATTTTTTCCGTAGGGCGGACAAACGTCGCCCTAAACGAGGCGATTAGCCGCGCTCTTCGATGATCTT
>DOOI01000017.1:997-10300 GCA_003512825.1 Paracoccaceae bacterium
TTAGCCGCGCTCTTCGATGATCTTTACAAGGTGCGGGATCGCGTTGACCATACCGCGCACCGAAGGAGTATCCTCCAGCTCACGGGTCTTGTGCATCTTGTTCAGACCGAGGCCGATGAGCGTCCGGCGCTGCACGTCAGGACGACGGCAGGCCGAAGCAATCTGCTTCACGACGATGGTTTTCTTGGCCATTGTCTCTCTCCTCAGGCTTCGACGGCTTCGACGGCCTCGGCACCCTTGTTCAGGATGTCGGCGACCTTCTTGCCACGGCGCTGAGCCACCTGACGGGGGCTGGTTTCTTTCTTCAGGCCGTCGATGGTGGCCCGGATCATGTTGTAGGGGTTCTGCGACCCGAGCGACTTGGACACGACGTCCTTGAGGCCCAGCATCTCGAACACCGCACGCATCGGACCACCAGCGATGATGCCAGTTCCTTCCGGTGCAGCACGCATCACGACTTTGACCGCGCCATGGCGGCCTTCCATATCGTGATGCAGGGTGCGGCCCTCGCGGAGCGGCACGCGAACCATCGAGCGCTTAGCTTGCTCGGTGGCTTTGCGGATCGCTTCCGGCACTTCCTTGGCTTTACCTTTGCCAAAGCCAACGCGTCCCTTTTGGTCACCCACAACCACGAGCGCTGCAAAGCCGAAGCGTTTGCCGCCTTTCACGGTTTTGGACACGCGGTTGATCGCTACGAGACGATCGGCGAACTCCGGGGCGGCCTCTTCGCGGTCGCGGCGGTCGCGGCGGTTTTCTTCTCTTGCCATCTCTCTCGCTCCTTCAGAACTTCAGGCCGCCGTTGCGGGCAGCATCTGCGAGGGCTTTCACCTTGCCGTGGAAGAGGAAACCACCACGATCGAAGTAGCACTCTTCGACCCCGGCTTTCTTCGCACGCTCGGCAATCGCGGCGCCAACCTTGGCAGCGGCTTCGGCGTTGTTCTTGCCTACGACACCCAGATCCTTTTCGAGGCTGGAGGCCGAAGCAAGGGTCAAGCCCTGAACATCATCGATCAGCTGAACGCTGATGTTCTTGTTGCTGCGGTGAACGGAGAGACGAATGCGACCCGCATTCACTTTCCGCAGTTTGTTCCGAACGCGCAGGCGGCGCTTCAGAAACAGGGTTCTTTTGCTGTTTGCCATGGCTGCGTCCTTACTTCTTCTTGCCTTCCTTGCGGAAGATATACTCATCCTTGTACCGGATGCCTTTGCCTTTGTAGGGCTCGGGTTTCTTCCACTCGCGGATTTCTGCGGCGACTTGTCCAACCTGTTGAGCGTCGGTGCCTTCCACTACGATTTCAGTCTGCTTGGGGCAGGTCACGGTAATGCCTGCGGGCACCTTGTAGACGACTTCGTGGGAGTAGCCGAGCGACAGCTTGAGGTCCTGCCCCGCAATCGCAGCACGGTAACCAACGCCCTGGATTTCCAGTTCGCGTTTGAAACCACCTGTCACACCCGTGACGAGGTTGCGGATCATGGTGCGGGACATGCCCCACTGCTGACGTGCCCGTTTGGACATGCCGCGCGGTGTGACGGTCACTGCGTTACCATCAACCGTGATCGTAACATCATCGGTCGCATCGAAGATCTTGGAGCCTTTGGGGCCCTTAACTTCAATGGATTGACCTTTGACGGTTGCGCTCACGCCCGAGGGCAGTTCAACCGGTTTCTTACCAATTCGAGACATTCTATTCTCTCCTTAGAAGACCGTGCAGAGCACTTCGCCACCAACATTGGCGGCACGTGCACTGGCATCCGACATCACGCCCTTAGACGTGCTGACAATCGACACACCAAGGCCCTGACGGACCGACGGGATGTCTTCAACGCCCATATAGACGCGACGACCGGGCTTTGAGACCCGCTTCAGTTCGCGAATGACGGGGGCGCCGTCGAAATATTTCAGGCTGATGTCCAGTTGAGGATGGCCTTTTTCGTCGGTTACGGCTTCGTAACCACGGATGTAGCCTTCCTGCTGGAGCACATCGAGTACCCACGCACGGAGCTTCGACGCAGGGGTGCGGACAGTTGATTTGCCGCGCGCCTGCGAGTTGCGGATGCGGGTGAGCATATCGCCGATTGGATCGTTCATCACACTCTCTCCCTTACCAGCTGGATTTCACCAGACCGGGGATCTGGCCTTGTGAGCCCAGTTCCCGCAGCATGATACGGCTGACCTTGAGCTTACGGTAGTAAGCGTGGGGACGGCCTGTCAGCTGGCAGCGGTTGTGCAGACGGACAGCGGACCCATTGCGCGGCAGCGAAGCAAGCTTCAGCGACGCACGGAAACGCTCTTCCATCGGTTTCGATTGGTCATTGATGATCGCTTTGAGAGCGGCACGCTTGACGGCATATTGCTCGACAAGGCGCTGACGCTTCTTTTCGCGTTCAATCATGGATTTCTTGGCCATATCTCAGTCTCCTCCCGCGATCACGAGGTGAAGGGCATGTTGAAAAGCTTCAACAGCGCCTTGGCTTCCGCGTCGGTCTTTGCGGTGGTTGCGATCACGATGTCCATTCCCCAGTTTTCATCGACTTTATCAAAGTTGATCTCGGGGAAAATGATGTGCTCTTTGATGCCCATGGCGTAGTTGCCACGGCCGTCAAATGCGTTGCCCTTTACGCCGCGGAAGTCGCGGATACGGGGCATCGCCACTGTGATCAGACGGTCGAGGAATTCGTACATCCGGTCGCCGCGCAGCGTGACTTTGGCGCCCAAAGGCATGCCTTCACGAACACGGAAACCAGCGATCGAATTCTTCGCAATGGTGGTGACGGCCTTTTGACCAGCAATGGTCGAGAGGTCTTCCTGAGCCGATTTGGCCTTTTTGGAATCGCGCACCGCTTCCGAACCACAACCGATGTTCAGCACGATCTTGTCGAGGCGCGGGATCATCATGTCATTGGCGTAGCCGAACTCTTCTTTGAGCGCAGCACGAACGGTTTCGCGGTAAGCCGCCTTGAGACGCGGGGTATAGTTCGCAGTATCAAGCATCGATCACGTCCCCCGTGGTCTTGGCGAAGCGGACTTTCTTGTCGCCTTCCATGCGGAAGCCAACGCGAGACGCTTTGCCGTTCTTGTCGAGAATTGCGAGGTTCGACAGATCCATTGGCAGTGCCTTTGGCAGGCGGCCACCTTGGTTGTTTGCCGATTGACGCGTGTGACGGATGGCCATGTTCAGGCCTTCCACGATTGCTTTGCCGGACTTCGGATCAACAGAGGAGATCGTCCCTTGCTGGCCCTTGTCTTTGCCGGTGAGCACGACGACGTTGTCGCCCTTTTTCAGTTTAGCGGCCATCTTACAGCACCTCCGGGGCGAGCGAGATGATCTTCATGAAGTTCTTGGCGCGCAGTTCGCGCACAACCGGCCCGAAGATGCGGGTGCCGATTGGCTCCATGTTGTTGTTGATGATCACGGCTGCGTTGCGATCAAAACGGATCGCGGTGCCATCATCACGACGAACGGCTTGCGCGGTGCGAACGACGACGGCCTTACGGACGTCCCCCTTCTTAACGCGGCCCTTCGGAATTGCTTCCTTGACGGAGACGACGATAACGTCGCCCACCGAAGCATACCGGCGGTGCGAACCGCCTAGAACCTTGATGCACTGAACTCGGCGAGCGCCAGAGTTATCAGCGACATCCAGATTGGTCTGCATCTGGATCATTTGGTTACTCCCGACCTTTGGGGGGGCCTAGACAAGCCCGTCATCCCCAGGGTTTCGATTAAGCTGTAAAGCCCCACCTTAGGCGGAGATGACTTCCCAGCGCTTGGTCTTCGACTTAGGCGCACATTCTTGAATGCGGACCATATCGCCCACCTTGAAGGTCTCGTGCTCGTCGTGAGCGCGATACTTCTTGGAGTTACGAACCGTCTTTTTCAAAACGGGGTGGGTAAAACGACGCTCGACCTGAACAGTCACAGTCTGAGCGTTTGCCGTGGAAGTCACGGTGCCTTGCAGGATACGTTTGGGCATTCTCGCGACTCCTTACTTCGCCGCTTCGGCGGCTTTTTGGTTGAGCACGGTCAGCACGCGGGCTGCGTCACGACGGACGGAGCGCATACGGGCAGTGCCTTCCAGTTGGCCAGTGGCCTGCTGGAAACGGAGGTTGAAGGCCTCCTTCTTCAGCGCAGTCAGCTGGTCGCGCAGCTGATCAGGCGTCTTATCTCTCAGTTCATTGGCGGTCATGCGCCTTTTCCTTTCTCATACACCAGAGAGCCCCTGCTCATTGGTTCAGGGTTACCCTTTTCCTGGTGGATAACAGCAAACACACGAATCCCGACGCGTGCCGGGAATCCGCGCGATGCGCCCCTATAAGGGAGCCACACCGCCGGTGCAAGCCATAGTTTGCAGATAGTTTGAGAACCCCGCAAAGCACAGACTTGGTCGAAAAGGCAAACGGGCGAGGAGGCCCCCGCCCGTTTGAAATTATTGGTGCAGCGGGCGTTAAACCCGCGCTGCCGATTACCAGTCTTCGCGAACGACGACGCGGGTCTTGATCGGGAGCTTCATCGCAGCAAGGCGCAGAGCCTCACGCGCGATGTCTTCGGCAACGCCGTCGATCTCGAACATGACACGGCCGGGTTTCACGCGGCATGCCCAGTAATCCACGGAGCCTTTACCTTTACCCATACGGACTTCGGTTGGCTTCGAGGTGACTGGCACATCCGGGAAAATCCGGATCCAGACGCGGCCTTGACGCTTCATGTGGCGGGTCAGGGCGCGGCGTGCTGCCTCGATCTGACGCGCCGTGACGCGCTCGGGTTGGGTGGCCTTGAGGCCGTAGGTTCCGAAGTTCAGATCAGAACCGCCCTTGGCTTCGCCATGGATACGACCCTTGTGCTGCTTACGGAACTTAGTGCGTTTCGGTTGAAGCATTTCTCAAACCTCCTCAGCGGCGGCCCATAGCGCCGCGAGGCGCCGGACCATCCTGGAGTTCCTGCTGACGGCGGTCACGGGCCTGAGGATCATGCTCGAGGATCTCACCTTTGAAGATCCAGACCTTGATCCCGATGATGCCGTAGGGCGTCATGGCTTCGGACAGCGCGTAATCGATATCGGCGCGGAGCGTGTGCAGCGGCACACGACCTTCACGATACCACTCGGTCCGTGCGATTTCGGCGCCGCCAAGACGGCCTGCCACGTTCACACGAATGCCCAGGGCACCCATACGCATCGCGTTCTGCACGGCGCGCTTCATGGCGCGACGGAAGGACACGCGGCGCTCGAGCTGCTGCGCGATCGACTCACCCACAAGCGCGGCATCAAGCTCGGGCTTACGGACTTCGACGATGTTGAGGTGCAGCTCGGACTTGGTGAGGGCCGCGATCTTCTTGCGAAGAGTCTCGATATCCGCACCTTTTTTGCCGATGATCACACCGGGACGCGCGGCGTGGATCGTGACGCGGCACTTTTTGTGCGGACGTTCGATGATCACGCGGGCAATTCCGGCCTGCTTTGCTTCTTTTTTCACGAAGTCGCGGATCTTGAGGTCCTCAAGGAGGAGGTTCCCAAAATCCTTGCTGTCGGCGTACCAGCGGCTATCCCAGGTGCGGTTGACCTGGAGGCGCATGCCGATCGGATTGACCTTCTGTCCCATTAGGCTTGCTCCTCAACCTGACGCACCGTGATGGTGATTTCCGAGAAAGGCTTCATGATCTTGCCATAACGGCCACGTGCCCGCGGACGGCCACGCTTCATCACGAGGTTCTTGCCAACCCATGCTTCCGCGACAATCAGCGCGTCAACGTCAAGGCTGTGATTGTTCTCGGCGTTTGCAATTGCGGACTGAAGGCATTTCTTCACGTCCTGCGCGATCCGCTTTTTCGAGAAGGTCAAATCGGACAGCGCCTTATCGACTTTCTTGCCGCGGATCATTGCGGCCACCAGGTTCAGCTTTTGCGGGCTTGTACGGAGCATGCGGAGTTTCGCCATTGCTTCGTTGTCTGCCACGCGGCGGGGGTTCTTTTCCTTGCCCATGACTTACTTCCGCTTCGCTTTTTTGTCGGCCGCATGGCCATAATAGGTGCGGGTCGGCGAGTATTCGCCGAACTTTTGACCGATCATATCCTCGGTGATTGCCACCGGAACATGCTTCTGGCCGTTATACACGCCAAACGTCAGACCCACGAATTGGGGCAGGATCGTCGAGCGGCGCGACCAGATCTTGATAACATCGCTGCGGCCAGACGCGCGCGCAGCTTCGGCCTTCTTGAGCACATAGGCGTCAACAAAAGGACCTTTCCAGACAGAACGAGCCATACTTAGCGCCCTTTCTTGGCGTTGCGCGAGCGAACGATGAGCTTCGACGACGCTTTCTTGCGATTACGGGTCTTAGCCCCCTTCGTCGGCTTACCCCATGGGGTAACCGGGTGACGGCCACCAGAGGTGCGGCCTTCACCACCGCCATGCGGGTGGTCAACCGGGTTCATAGCCACACCGCGGACGCTCGGGCGGATGCCCTTGTGACGCATACGGCCAGCTTTACCGAAGTTTTGGTTCGAGTTGTCAGGGTTGGACACGGCACCAACGGTAGCCATGCATTCCTGACGAACCATGCGAAGCTCGCCCGACGACAGACGCAGCTGCGCGTAGCCACCGTCACGACCAACGAATTGAGCGTAGGTCCCTGCAGCGCGGGCCAACTGGCCGCCCTTGCCGGGCTTCAGCTCGACGTTGTGCACGATGGTACCAATCGGGAGACCCGAGAAAGGCATCGCGTTGCCGGGCTTGATGTCGACCTTCTTGCCAGCAACGACGCTATCGCCAACGGCGAGGCGCTGCGGCGCAAGGATATAGGCCTGCTCGCCGTCAGCATATTTGACGAGAGCGATAAATGCAGTGCGGTTCGGGTCATATTCGATCCGTTCCACGGTTGCCACAACGTCAAACTTCGTGCGTTTGAAGTCTACGATGCGGTAGAGACGCTTTGCCCCGCCACCACGGCGGCGTGAAGTGACTCGTCCGGTGTTGTTCCGGCCGCCAGATTTCGTCAGACCCTCGGTGAGGGCTTTGACGGGGCGTCCCTTATACAGCTCCGAACGGTCGATCAGAACCAGCCCACGCTGGCCAGGCGTCGTCGGCTTATACGACTTTAATGCCATGCTTCCTGTCTTCCGTTACGATCCGGCAGCCTAATGCTGCCGCTGTTGATGGCGGTTTTCACCGCCGATAACAGGGCCCCGAAGGTCCCCAGGTTAAACATGCAAGGCCCCGGACGGGCCGGGGCCTTGTATGAGTCGCGCCCACCTATCAGAGACCGGTGGCCACGTCGATAGTGTTTCCCTCTTCGAGGGTCACATAGGCTTTCTTCACATCCCGACGCTCGCCTGGGCGACCACGGAAGCGCTTCACTTTGCCCTTGGTCACAGTGGTGTTAACCGCTTTGACCTTGACGCCGAAGATTTCCTCAACGGCGGCTTTGATTTCGGGCTTTGCCGCATCCATCGCCACTTCAAAGACAACCGCGCCATTTTCAGACGCCATGGTTGCTTTTTCAGTGATGATCGGCTTGCGGATCACATCATAATGTTTCGCAGTGGCGGTCATTTCAGTCGTGCCTCCAGAGCTTCGATCCCCGCTTTGGTGATCACGAGTGTGTCACGCTTGAGGATGTCATACACGTTGGCGCCCATCGTCGGCAGGATATCGAGGCCTTCGATGTTGCGAGCCGCCTGAGCAAAGCTCTCGTTCACCGACGCGCCGTCGATGATGAGTGCCCGCTTCCAGCCGAGGTTTTTCACCATTTTGGCCAGAGCCGAAGTTTTGCCTTCGGACAGGGCCGCATCGATGATCACCAGCTCACCCGCCTGTGCTTTGGCCGAAAGCGCATGCTTCAGGCCGAGAGCGCGGAACTTTTTGGTAAGGTCATGCGCGTGGCTGCGCGGAACCGGACCCTTGTAGACGCCACCATGACGGAAGATCGGCGCTTTTTTGGAACCGTGACGTGCGCCACCGGTGCCTTTTTGGCGATAAATCTTCTTGGTCGAGTAGGACACGTCTGCGCGGCCGAGCGTGGAGTGCGTACCAGCCTGAGACTTGGCACGCTGCCAGCGCACAACGCGGTGCAGGATGTCAGCGCGGGGCTCGAGACCGAACAGGGTCTCGTCAAGCTCCACCGACCCGGCCTTGCCGCCGTCGAGTTTGATCACATCGAGTTTCATGCTTCACCCCCTTCAGCAGGCACTTCGGCCGCTGCGGCTTCGGCAGATTTCAGAGCAGCGGGGAAAGGAACGCCATCAGGCATTTTCTTTTTCACTGCATCCTTGATCGTGACCCAACCACCTTTGGAACCCGGGACCGCGCCCTTCACCATGATCAGACCACGACCAGCGTCCGTACGGACGACCTCGAGGTTCTGAGTGGTGACGCGGACCGAACCGAGATGGCCAGCCATTTTCTTGCCCTTGAACACCTTGCCCGGATCCTGGCACTGGCCAGTCGAACCGTGCGAACGGTGAGAGATCGAGACACCGTGCGACGCACGAAGACCACCGAAGTTGTGGCGCTTCATTGCACCCGCGAAGCCTTTACCGATCGAAGTGCCAGACACGTCAACCTTCTGACCAGCAATGTAATGCTCGGCAGAGATTTCAGCACCGACGTCGATCAGGTTATCAGCCGTCACGCGGAATTCGGCGATCCTGCGCTTTGGGGCAACGCCCGCTTTCGCAAAATGGCCGCGCATGGCTTGGCTGGTACGCTTGGCTTTCGCAGACCCTGCCCCGAGCTGAACGGCTGTGTAGCCATCCTTGTCGGAGGTCCGCTGAGCGACGACCTGAAGGTTATCGAGTTGGAGAACAGTCACAGGGATCTGACGACCATCTTCCATGAACAGGCGGGTCATGCCCACCTTTTTGGCGATTACACCGGAACGCATCGACAGACCTCCTTACGACTGCAGCTTGATCTCGACGTCCACGCCGGCCGCGAGGTCGAGCTTCATCAGCGCGTCCACGGTCTGCGGGGTCGGGTCAACGATGTCGAGAAGACGCTTGTGCGTACGGATCTCGAACTGGTCGCGAGACTTCTTGTCGATGTGCGGGCCACGGAGAACCGTGAACTTCTCGATCTTGTTCGGCAGTGGGATAGGCCCACGTACCTGTGCACCGGTGCGCTTGGCCGTATTAACGATTTCCTGCGTGCTGGCATCCAGAACGCGGTAATCGAAGGCCTTCAGCCGGATGCGAATATTTTGGCTTTGCATGTTTCAGCCTTTCGCGGCTTGGAGTTGATAGGAGGACCGGCGGCTTGCCCGCCGGCCCTCGTCGAACCCAGAAGGATTACTTCAGGATTTTGGAGACG
>DOOI01000185.1 GCA_003512825.1 Paracoccaceae bacterium
CCCAATTGCGATTGCGGCTCAGGCGCATCGCCTGCCATGTCGGCCCGGTTTCAGGCAGCTCCACACCTCCCGCCAGACACCCTTTGGCGTAAGAGCCAAAGGGGGCGGCGGGCAGGGCGGCTGGGCCCAGTTGCTTGCCAAAAAGCTGCTTGGCAATCTCGGCTGCGGCCCCTTGCGGAACAAGTGCTGCAAGAAACAGAAGGGCAATCAGGACGAGCGATCGGACCATGTGTCGAGATCTCCTTTAGGGTTAACCCACGCTAGCAGGACCAACCCTAAAAGGAAAAGAGCGATCAGCGGAGACACGCCGATCCTTGCCGATCCGGTCAGCGCCGTGACCGTTCCGATCAACATCGGTGCCAAGAACGCCGTTGCGCGGCCCGAAAGGCCGTAGATACCAAAAGCTTCCGTTGCGGTTTCTTCCCGAGTATGGCGCACCATCAAAGTGCGGCTCGCGGCCTGCAAGGTGCCTCCGGCGCCGCCAATCACCACGCCACAGCCAAAGAAAATCAGGTCGGGTAGGGTGGAACCTGCGGGTAAGGGGATCCCAAACAGCGACTCGCGCGACATGAAGACAATCGTGATCACCACCATGATCAACACGATGATGCAAAAGCGGATCACAGGCTTCGGACCATAGCGCTTGTCTGCACGTCCACCGATCCAAGAAAAAATTGCCGCTGCGAGCCCGGAAATCACCCCAAAGACGCCAATCGATGTGATCTCCCAGTTCAGCACCAGCTTGGCATAAACGCCACCGAAGCCATAAAGCCCGTTGAGCGCGTCGCGGTAAAACATGGATGACCCAAGATAGGCCGCAAGGCTGGGGCGCTTGAGGATGCTTTTGATCTGATCCTTCAGCGAGCGCATCGCGGCAGAAACCGACAGGGGCGAGGCGACTGTGCGGACTTCGCGCACCCAAAGGAAATAGGGCACCATGAAGACCGCATACCAGATCGCGGTGAAGGGGCCGACAAAGCGCGTGCCCTCCTTTTGGCTCGCGTCCAGTCCAAGTGCCGGGTCCGCGCCAATCAAGGTCTTGCCGCTGCCTTGCTCGACGAAAAGCGCCAGCATGATCGCCAGCGCAATCAGGCCGCCGAGATATCCAAAGGCAAAGCCCGAACCGGAAATACGCCCAATCTCTTCGCGCGAACCTAGCGACGGCAATTGCGAGTTGGTGAAAATCAGCGCGTATTCGGCGCCAATAAAGGCAATGGCGAAGGCCACCAGCATCAGCCACATGTTGCTGCCTGAAGGGTCGGTAAACCAAAGCGCCGCTGCCCCCAGCACATACATCACCGAGAATGTCACGATCCATGGCATGCGTCGGCCCGCAGTATCGGCCATCGCCCCCATGATTGGCCCGCCAATGCCGATGATCAGCCCCATGATGGTCAATCCAGCCGACCAAAGGCTTTGCGCGTGGGCATCAGCGGTGTGTTCGTCTAGGCCCGTGCCGATGAAATAAGCCGCCGCAACGCTGGCAAAGAAGGGACCAAAGATAAAGGTGAGCAACAAGGTATGCACCGGCTGGCTGGCCCAGTCGAAGAAATACCAGCCCCAAATGCGCTTTTTTAGCGATGCTGCCATGTCCTGCCCCCCTATTTTCGCTCAGGTATGACAGGCTTTCGCCTCTGCTGGCAAGAATTTGCTGAGGAGCGTTTACTTGTTTGCTGCGTCTTGCATGGGGGGCCATGGGCGCAGGCGCTCGCTTTCGATCCAAGCCGCGATCCAATCGGGAATGGGCAAGGCATCCATAACGCCCATAGCCGCGGCCACCTGCATCGGGGGAACGATGCCGCTAGGGCCAACGATTGCCGCGCGATAGCAAACATGCCCGGCGCAAGTGCCATCACGTTTCCACATCGATTGTTCAAGATAGATGAAGCGCGCATCCCAACACAGCGCCCTGCTCCGCATTTCCACCACTTCGAACATGCGAATCCGTTGCCGATAGCGCACCACCGCGCCCGCCATCGTCAATCCCCAGCTATGCCGCTTGATCGCGGCCAATAGGCCAGACCGCTTGGCCAGGATCAGCCTTCCCAGATCGTAAAGCGTCAGGGTGCGCCCGTTGTTCAACTCCATCCATAGGTCGATATCCCAAGGCAGGCACATATGATGGCTCACATGGATGTCGCCCAAGGTGAGGGCCGGGGCCTTGCGATACTTGATGAACTCCTTGGCGAGACGGATGACGGGATACATGCGAAGACTCCTTTGCGCCTCCTTTGCGCCGATGTGCGGTGGCGTCAACCACGCCCTCACGTCAGACTGCCGCAGGTCTTGCCCTTCGTCCTCGCGGCGCTTACCTGTTTGACAATTGCAAGATGAAAGGGCCGCCGATGCAATCCTTATTCCAGATCCTCATGCTGCTTCTCGACATCGTGTGGTTCGTCATCGTCGCGCATGTCATCATGAGCTGGCTCATCAATTTTCAGGTGCTCAACCTGCGTCAGCAATTGGTGGCACAGATATGGTATGGCCTGAACCGCCTGGTTGAGCCGGTCTATGGGCCTATTCGCAGAGCGCTGCCACAGATGGGCGGGCTTGATCTTGCGCCTTTGGTGGTGCTGGTTGGCGTCTATGCGCTCCGCATCGTGCTGGCAAACAACGCCAACGCGTTTTTCTAAGGTCATTTGCGCGCCTCGCTGTCTTGATCCCTGCGGGTTGGCATGGCAGGCTTGAGAGTGTCTTAATATTCAGGTGGAGATTACTATGTTTACCCGCCGAGAGTTTCTCGTAACCGCCGCCGCCCTTGGGGCGACGTCGTCGCTTTCAACCCCTGCCTTGGCGCAGCAAAAACCAGCTTTCCAGCTCGACCCCAAGTTTGCACCACAAGAGGTGTCGATCAAAGCTGACTATGCTCCGGGCCAAATTCTTGTGCTGCCCAGATCGCATTTCCTGTATTTCGTGACCGCCCCACGCAAGGCGATCCGCTATGGTGTGGGCGTCGGCAAGGCCGGGCTGGAGTTCACCGGCTCTGCAATCATTCAGGTCAAGAAAGAGTGGCCCACATGGCGGCCCACCCAAGAAATGATCGAGCGCGACCCCAAGACCTACGGCAAGTTCAAAGACAATGATTATGTCGAGCCCGGCGGCCCACAAAACCCGCTTGGTGCGCGCGCGCTCTACCTGTTCCAAAATGGCAAAGACACCTATTTCCGTATTCATGGCACCACGCAGCCATGGTCCATTGGGCAGTCGGTGTCGAATGGCTGTATTCGGATGATCAACGAACATGTGACCGATCTTTACGAGCGCGTGCCTGTCGGCACCCCGGTCACGGTTATTTGATATCGGTGCCAATCGCGCTGAACGCGGCGCAAAAACCAACACCGCCGCAGCCCGAGGGCGCGGC
>DOOI01000096.1:0-3075 GCA_003512825.1 Paracoccaceae bacterium
CTCCTACCAAGGCGGCAACCTGTCGACGCGCTAGATCAATCTCTGCTTCAGAGGGCGCAAAGCAAGCATTGGTAACTTCCACTTGGTCCGGGTGGATCAGCGTCTTGCCGTCAAAGCCCAAATCCCGGCCCTGATCACATTCCGCACGCAGCCCCTCTTGGTCTTTGAACTGATTATAAACCCCGTCGATCGCCGTCACACCATAAGCACGCGCTGCCATAAGGATCATTTGCAACGCCATCTGCATTGGCAAGCGATCTGCCCGATAGCGACAATTCAGCTCTTTTGCCAAGTCATTCGTGCCCGCGACAAAGCCCGTCACCTGCGGATGCGCGGCAATCTCTGCCGCATTCAGAATCCCCTTGGGCGTCTCCATCATGGCCCATATCTCGCGGCCCTTGGGCAACATCGCTGCCAGTTCCGCAATATCCGCCGCACCATTCACCTTGGGCAGCAAGAACGCGTCACAATCAGCATCCGCCAGAGCCTCGACATCTCCCTTGCCCCAGACACTGTCCAGCCCATTGATGCGAATAATCCGCAGCTTGGAGCCATAGCCTCCAGCGGCCAGCGCAGCCTTGAGCGTGCCACGCGCCTCGACTTTCGCCTCCGGCGTCACCGCATCTTCTAGGTCGAAAATGATTGCATCCACCGGAAGCCCCCGCGCCTTTTCCAGTGCGCGCTCTTTTGAGCCGGGGATATAGAGCACGGAACGGGTCGGGCGGGGCGTTTGCATGAGTCTCTCCGGTAACTTTGTTGCGTGAACCTGCGCCAATCTTGTCGGAAAGTTCAACCCGTTTTTGCCGCAATGCAGAAAAAACTCTCTGCCCTGCCGCATTCGATCCGAAAAATATCTGCAATCCGAAGAGTCGCGCGCCGCATTAACCGTTCTGCAACCGCACAGGCGCAGCCTTTTCTCGCAGATCGGTAAACCCAAAAGCTGCCAACGCATTTGCTGCACGATGCACACCGTCCCATCCCGCAAAGGCCCTTGTCGCCTGAGCGCCCTCTGGAAAGGAAGCCCATGACCGACTTTGACCGCGCTCTCCTCTTTTTGCCCTTCATCGCGATCGCTGCACCCAGCCCGGCCAAGGCACAGCCTGTGAACTGCGCCCCACGCCATGTGATCGTGGCCCGTCTCGAAGAAGGCTACGGTGAAACCCGCCAGTCCATCGGACTCGGAGGTAATAATTCCCTGATGGAACTGTTTGCCTCAGCCGAGACTGGCACGTGGACGATTGCGCTGACGCTGCCCAATGGCCTTACGTGCCTGATGGCCTCCGGTCAGGCCTTCGAGACCACCCCGAACTCGCCCCCCGACGCCAAAGCCTCGCGTCTTTGAGACTACGCCGCCATGCGGGCCAATAGGCGCCCTCTCACGTCACGTCACCGCATCCCAGATCAATTTGCAGCCCGTCAGCACCAAAGCCACGTAGGTAATGGCAAAAAACGCACGTTCCGGAACCAAGTGATGCGCCTTAACGCCCAGCCACGCGCCCACGATGGCAACAGGGGCCAAGATGACATTTGCCAACAGTGTCTGTGCTGTGAAAATGCCCAAGAATGCATAAGGCACAGCCTTAGCGATATTGATTGCCCAGAAAATCAAAACCGTCGTGGCCTGAAACTCTGTCTTTTGTAAGCGGCGCGACAGCAAATACACCGCCGCCGGTGGTCCGCCGGCGTGGCTCACGAAACTGGTAAATCCGGCAACCCCACCCGCGATCAGACCGCCCACCAAGCCCAAAGGCCGCCGCGCCGCACGCACCACTCCCGCCTTTACCGCGATCTGCCATGCAACGAATCCCAGCGAAATCCCACCAATCAACAACCGAAACACATCTGCATTCGCAACCTTGTAAAGCGCCGCCCCAATCAAGACCCCCGGCATCGCGCCGACGATCAGGATCACCGCATCCGGAGTGCTCCATTTCTTCCAATAAGGCCGCAGCGTTGCCACATCGACCACCATCAAAAGCGGCAGCATGATCCCCAAAGCAATCGCAGGCTCCAGCACCAGCGCAAGAATCGATGCACTGGCAAAAGCCGCCCCAGAGCCAAATCCACCCTTGGAAATCCCCGCAAATAGCACTGCGGGCACCGCAACAGCAAAAAAGGCCGCATTCATCTCAAACATTGTCGCTCCGGGCCAAGGGCAGCTAACTACCCGCTTCTGGAAGGTTTAGCGCTCGCATTTCGCGCCAACAATCACAATCATCGTCACCGCCGCGCCGCAGCGCCCTTGCGCGCGCGCCCGGAAAGGACTACGCCCATGCGCGAAATTCCAACCGGACCGGAGACACTTCCATGGCCAGAACGAAGATTGCCCTTATCGGCGCAGGTCAGATCGGTGGCACGCTTGCCCACCTCGCTGCGATCAAGGAACTCGGGGATGTCGTGCTTTTCGACATCTCCGAAGGCACCCCTCAGGGCAAGGCGCTCGACATCGCCGAATCCGGTCCCTCAGAGGGCTTTGACGGCTCTTTCAAGGGCTCCAACGACTACGCCGACATCGCAGGCGCAGACGTTTGCATCGTCACCGCAGGTGTGCCGCGCAAGCCCGGCATGTCGCGTGATGACCTGCTCGGCATCAACCTCAAGGTAATGAAGTCGGTCGGCGAGGGCATCAAAGCCCACGCTCCCAACGCCTTCGTCATTTGCATCACCAACCCGCTGGACGCGATGGTTTGGGCGCTGCGCGAGTTTTCCGGCCTGCCCCACGAGAAAGTCGTCGGCATGGCGGGTGTACTCGACTCTGCACGCTTCCGTCACTTCCTCGCGCTTGAGTTCGGCGTATCCATGCGTGACGTCACCGCCTTCGTCCTCGGCGGACACGGCGACACGATGGTTCCCTCAGTGCGTTACTCCACTGTCGCAGGCATCCCGCTCCCCGATCTGATCGAAATGGGCTGGACCACCAAAGAAAAGCTCGAAGCCATTGTGCAGCGCACCCGTGACGGCGGCGCAGAAATCGTTGGCCTGCTCAAGACCGGGTCTGCATTCTATGCGCCTGCAACCTCCGCCATCGAAATGGCAGAAGCCTACCTGAAAGATCAAAAGCGTGTCCTGCCCTGC
>DOOI01000096.1:3352-3710 GCA_003512825.1 Paracoccaceae bacterium
AAAGCGTGTCCTGCCCTGCGCGGCTTATGTGGACGGCGCCTATGGTCTCAAAGGAATGTATGTGGGTGTTCCCACTGTCATCGGCGCAGGCGGGATCGAAAAAGTCATCGAGGTCAACCTCGACAAAGACGAAACCGCGATGTTCCAAAAATCGGTCGATGCTGTGAAAGGCCTTGTCGACGCCTGCAAGGCGATTGACGGCTCGCTCGCCTGATTGGCTTCTGCTATCTGAACAAAACGCGCGCCCCAGCGGCGCGCGTTTTCCTTTGAGGAGACCTCGATGAATTACGGTAAATCCGGCGCCCCCAAGAGCGCAAAAGGCAACCCCAAGTTTGACGGCCATCAGCCCGCCCATGGC
>DOOI01000045.1:0-187 GCA_003512825.1 Paracoccaceae bacterium
GGCTTGATCGGTATTTCACTGGCAGTCTACGGGCTCTCGCTGGCCGCAGTGCAAGGCGGTCTGGTGCGTCCCGCCATAGAACGCTTGGGTGAGCGGCGCACCGTGATCGCCGGGCTTGCCATTGAATTTGTATCCCTGATCGTCATCGGCTTGCTGACGTCTGGATGGTTGCTTTTATTGCTCATTC
>DOOI01000045.1:486-732 GCA_003512825.1 Paracoccaceae bacterium
CATCTCGGCTTTGGGCGCCATCGGCTTTCCGGCCTTGCAAAGCATCGCGTCACGCGCCGTGCCTGACGACGCGCAGGGCGCGCTGCAAGGGGTGATGACGTCGCTTGCTTCCATCGCCATGGTCATTGCCCCCCTGTTGATGACGCAAACATTCGCAGTCTTTACCGATGGCACCCTCCCTTTCTATTTGCCCGGCGCACCTTTCCTGTTGGCAGCCTTGATCATGGCGTTGTGCTTGATGGTCTT
>DOOI01000045.1:992-21158 GCA_003512825.1 Paracoccaceae bacterium
AGCACAACGCCATGGCGTTGTGCTTGATGGTCTTCTTGCGTCGCCCCACAGTTTCTGACCGCTAGGCGGAATTTATTTTCGCTCTTGCGCCGCTCAACCACGGGGGGCAGTCTCGCCGCGATCAGTAAAGGAGTTCTCGAATGCAAAGGATCAAAGCCGCCGTCTGCCACACATTCGGAGAACCGTTAAGAATCGAAGAGGTGATGCTGCGCGCGCCCCATATGGGCGAGGTCGAGGTTGCCCTTGACGCGGTTGCCATTTGTCATTCGGACATTTCCTATATTGAGGGGGGGTTTGGCGGGGCTCTGCCTGCGGTCTATGGTCACGAAGCCGCTGGTCGGGTCACAGCCGTCGGCGCAGGGGTTCCCGGCATCAATGTAGGCGATAGCGTCCTCGTCACTCTCATCCGCGCCTGTGGAGCCTGCCCAAACTGCGCCACTGGCCGGCCTACGATCTGCCAGACACCCTATGACGGCACCAAGGGCCCTATCACGACGACAGATGGCGGCGCTGTTTTCCAAGCATTGGCCTGTGGTGCTTTTGCAGAAAAAGTCGTTGTTGATCAGAGCCAAATCGTCCCTATCCCTGCCAGCATGCCCAAAGACGCCGCCTCACTTCTGTCTTGCGGCGTGATCACCGGCGTCGGTGCAGCGGTGAACGCCGCCAAGCTGCGCGCAGGCGAAGATGTGGTCGTCATCGGTGCGGGCGGCGTCGGGCTCAACGCGATTCAAGGCGCGCGCATTGCGGGAGCGCGCCGGATAGTTGCCGTCGATATGACTGCTGAAAAGCTTGAAGCCGCGCGCGAATTTGGTGCCACAGACGGTGTATTGGCCACCGAGGGCAAGCCGTGGAATGCTGCCAAGAAAATCTTGGGGCGGGGTGCCGATGTGGTGCTGGTGACTGTAGGAGCGACCGCCGCCTATGATGCAGCACCTCGCTACTTGGGTTTTGGAGGCCGTGTCGTTATGGTTGGCATGCCGCACGCTGGCGCAATGGCCAGCTATGAGCCGCTCATCTTGGCCAATGTGGGGCAAGGTCTTGTCGGCTCAAAAATGGGCGATGTTGTGCTGCGTCGCGACATTCCGTGGATGGTCGACCTCTATAACCAAGGTCGCCTGAAACTCGACGAACTGATTTCAGGTCGTTGGCGCCTTGATCAGATCAACGAAGCTATCGCGAATACCAAATCCGGCTCGGCACGCCGCAATGTGATCTTGTTTGACAGCTGATCGGTCTACCCTCCGACGACCAGCCGCGGTCGGGGGGTAAGCTTCTCCAGCCTGATATCGGCCGTGCGCGCATGGCCTTCCATACCCTCTTCGCGACTGATGGCCGCTGTCACACGGGCCAATTCCGCGCCTGCGGCAAGGTCGTCCACACGCTGCCAGGTTACGACTTTCAGGAATTTATGCACCGAAAGCCCACCTGTATATCGCGCCGCACCCGAGGTGGGCAGAACGTGGTTCGGGCCAGCCGCCTTATCGCCATAAGCCACCGTAGAATTCTCGCCCAAAAACAATGAGCCATAAGCCGAAAGCCGCGCTTTCCACCAATCCAAATGCGCCGCCTGTACGTGCAAATGCTCAGGCGCGATCCGATCAGCCTCCGCCGCCATCTCCTTGCGATCCGCACAAAGGATCACTTCCCCCAAAGCCTCCCAAGCAGCGGCAGCAGCCTCTCGGTTCGGCGAGGGCAAAGAGGCAATGCACTCTGGAACCAACCGCAAAACTTCGCGCGCCAATGGCTCATGGTCAGTCACCAGCCAAACCGGCGAATTCGCCCCATGCTCGGCCTGCCCGGCCAAATCCCATGCAACTGTCAATGCCTGTGCCGTTGCATCAGCAATCACCAGACTATCGGTAGGGCCTGCAAACATATCGATGCCGACCGGGCCAAACAGCTGCCGCTTGGCTTCGGCCACAAAGGCATTGCCCGGCCCCACCAGTATATCGGCCTCAGGTGCTCCAAAAAGCCCATAGGCCATAGCGGCCACACCTTGCACGCCTCCCATTGCCAAAATGCGATCCGCGCCCGCCAGATGCATCGCATAGAGGATAGCAGGGTGAATGCCGACACCGGGCTTGGGCGGCGACACGGCAGTGATATTCTGCACACCGGCCACCTTTGCCGTCGTAATTGTCATCAAGGCCGAGGCGATATGTGCATACCGCCCCCCCGGCACATAGGCCCCACATGAGGCGAGCGGGATAACGCGCTGTCCCGCCCAAAGCCCGGGACGCAGTTCCATTTCCATCTCGGTCAGCGTTGCGCGCTGCGCCTCTGCAAAGCGGCGGATGTTATCATGCGCCCATTGGATGTCTCTCTTTAGAGCTTCTGGCACCACGCGAATTGCCCGCGCCATCAGCTCCGGGCCAACGACGGGGTCTTCGTCAAATCCATCAAGCCTGCGCGCATAATCACGCGCGGCGTCTTCTCGTCCTTGCTTCAGACGCGCAAGCATCACCTGCACCGTATCGGCGGTATCGCGGTCCGTGGAGGGAGGCAATCCGGCAACTGGCTTCAACGAAACAGACATGGGACGCATCCAATTTGTTGGGGTCTTCTGAGATGTGCGCGTTCAGCCCCGCTCGGGCAAGCACCCCGCATGCCCCTGCCTCTCATTTTCCACACCCTGAAACGGCCTTTCGGAAAATCCGAAAGCACCATTTATCAAGAGCCAAATGCCTGCCAATTGCTGAGACGGGCGGCCCGCGCTTGACTCGCCCCCGTCGCGCGCGTATCTGAGCCGCAATTCCGGAAGTGAGACAGCTTCCGGTCCCTAGGGTGCCTAGGGATCGCCCCCCGTCAGCGCGTTGCGCCCACGGGGGCATTTGTCGTTTGAGCCATCGGCCCCCATATGGGTCGGAAGATTAACCGCGGAAAGGAACGCGAGCGATGTTCGAGAACCTGTCAGAACGCCTTGGCGGCGTCTTCGACCGGCTGACCAAGCAGGGTGCGCTCAGCGAGGACGACGTCCGCGCCGCCCTGCGCGAAGTGCGTGTAGCTCTTCTGGAAGCAGACGTCTCACTCCCCGTCGCCCGCGACTTTATCAAAGCCATCGAGAAAAAAGCGACCGGCGCGTCGGTGACAAAATCGGTCACGCCGGGCCAACAAGTCGTGAAAATCGTGCATGACGAGTTGGTGGGTGTGCTCACAGGCGACACCGACCCCGGCAAACTCAAGATCGACAACCCGCCCGCGCCCATCCTGATGGTGGGTCTGCAAGGTTCAGGCAAGACCACCACAACCGCCAAACTTGCCAAACGCCTCAAGGAGCGCGAAGGCAAAAAGGTGCTCATGGCGTCCTTGGACGTCAACCGCCCTGCCGCGATGGAGCAGCTGGCCATTTTGGGCGCACAAATCGGCGTGGACACTTTGCCCATCGTCAAGGGCGAAGATCCTGTCGCGATTGCCAAACGCGCCAAGACCCAAGCAGCGCTAGGTGGCTATGACGTCTACATGCTCGACACTGCAGGCCGCTTGCATATCGACGCTGAATTGATCGCCCAAGCTGCTGCTGTGCGTGACGTCGCCAACCCACGCGAGACGCTGCTCGTGGTCGATGGTCTGACGGGCCAAGATGCGGTGAACGTTGCCACAGAATTTGACGACAAGATCGGCGTGACCGGTGTGGTGCTCACCCGGATGGACGGCGACGGGCGCGGCGGCGCGGCGCTCTCGATGCGCGCCGTCACAGGCAAACCCATCCGTTTCGTCGGTCTGGGCGAAAAAATGGACGCGATTGAGGTCTTCGAGCCTGCCCGTGTCGCGGGTCGAATCCTTGGCATGGGCGATATTGTCGCCCTCGTCGAGAAAGCTCAACAAACGCTGGAAGCTGAACAAGCCGAGCGGATGATGAAGCGCTTCCAGAAGGGTCAGTTCAATATGAACGACCTAAAAATGCAGCTGGAACAGATGCTCAAAATGGGCGGCATGGAAAGCATGATGGGCATGATGCCCGGCATGGGGAAAATGGCCGCACAAGCGAAGGAAGCGGGCTTCGACGATCGGGTGCTCAAACGCCAAATTGCACTGATCGGCTCGATGACCAAGAAAGAGCGCGCCAATCCCGACCTGCTGCAAGCTTCGCGGAAAAAACGCATTGCCGCAGGGGCGGGCCTTGACGTGGCAGAGCTGAACCGCTTGCTGAAAATGCAGCGCCAGATGGCCGATATGATGAAGAAAATCGGCAAGATGGGCAAAGGTGGCATGCTCAAGCAAGCCATGAAAAGCATGATGGGTGGCAAGGGCGGCATGCCCGACATGAACGACTCCGCCGCCCTCGAAGAAGCGGCCAAGCAATTGCAGGGCAAGATGCCCGGGATGGGCGGCATGGGGGGCCTCGGCGGTATGGGCGGACTTGGTGGTATGAAACTGCCCGGCGGCCTCTCTGGCTTTGGCAAGAAAAAGTGACGCAAAACGCGGCATATCCAGCGGGGGCCTCGCCCTCTGGCGCAGCGGCCGATATGGCCGCGCGACTGGCCGCCTGCCTGCCGCGTCTGGAAACACCGCGCCTGATCTTGCGCGCTGCGACCACCGCCGACTTTGCTGTATTTCGCGATTTTTATGCCGGACCACGCGCGCATTTCGTAGGGGGGCCACTGACGCCCGAATTAGGATGGCGCATGCTGGCGATGGAGATTGGCCACTGGTCGCTCAAAGGGTTCGGCCGCTTCATAGTTGAGGAAAAAACGAGCGGCGCGGCTGTTGGTCTGGTTGGTCCTTTTGAGCCCTACGGCTGGCCCGAGCCCGAGCTGGGCTGGGATCTCTTTGATGGGCACGAAGGCAAAGGCTACGCCACTGAAGCGGCCCGCGCCTCGCGTGACTATGCCTATGGCACCCTTGGCTGGCAAACCGCTATCAGCCTTGTGAAACCCGCCAACATCGCCTCGGCCCGCGTATGCGAAAGGCTGGGCTGCGTCCTTGAGAGCACCTTCACCCACGAGCGTCACGGCCAGATGCAAGTTTGGCGTCACCCTGCCCCGGATGCCCTGTCGGATGGCGGAATGGAGGCCTACGCATGAGCGCGCTCTTCCGCATCACTGGCGAAACCCAAATTTGCATTCCTACGCTGGAAACAGAGCGACTGACCCTGCGGGCCCCGGAAGCGCGCGACTTCGACGCCTATGCCGCCTTTCGCGCCTCTCCTCGCTCGGTCACCGTGGGTGGGCCTTTCCCGCGCGCCGTGGCACATGAGCAGTTCAACGCTGTGATTGGCCATTGGCATATGCGCGGTTTTGGCCGCTGGATTATCGAAAATCGTGACACCCAAACCGCCATAGGTTTGGCCGGGCTCTACCACCCCGAGGATTGGCCGGAACCAGAAGTGGCATGGTCGCTCTTTGACGGGGCCGAAGGGCAGGGTTTCGCCACCGAAGCCGCGCGCGCTGCACGTGCCTATGCTTATGACATTCTGGGCTGGGACCAGGTTATGAGCCTGATCATGCCCAACAATACGCGGTCCGTGGCTGTCGCCCGTCGCTTGGGTGCAATCCTTGAAGGCCCCTATTCCCATCCCAAACTGGGCACGCTCGATCTGTGGCGCCACTTGCCCGTCGAAAGGATCCTTGCATGACCGATGCAGCCACCCGCGCCGCCATGATCCTCAAGGAGCATCGCGCGTCGATTGATCGACTGGACGCGATCCTCGTCTACACGCTCGGTGAGCGGTTCAAACACACGCAAGCTGTGGGTCGGCTCAAGGCCGAACACGGCCTTCCTCCTTCCGATCCTGATCGGGAAGCCCGGCAAATCGCGCGCCTTGAAGGCCTCGCGCAAGATGCCGATCTCGACCCAGAATTTGCGAAAGCCTTCCTGCAATTCATCATTCAGGAAGTGATCCAACACCACAAGAAACAACAATCCTAACCGAATTGGCGGAAAACTCCGCCTCCCTGCCATCAAAAGGAGATACCCCATGGCAATGAAAATCCGTCTCGCCCGCGGCGGCTCGAAAAAGCGCCCTCACTATTCGATCGTCGCTGCTGACTCGCGCATGCCGCGCGATGGCCGCTTCATCGAAAAGCTGGGCACCTATAATCCCCTCCTCGCGAAAGACTCCGAAGATCGCGTGAAGATGGACATGGAGCGCATCAACTATTGGCTGGGCCAAGGCGCTCAAGTCACTGACCGCGTGGCCCGCTTCCTCGAAGCTGCAGGCGCAATGCCCAAAAAGGCCCGTGTCAACGCCAAGAAGGGCGTCCCCGGCAAAGCCGCGCAAGACCGCGCAGCTGCCAAGGCCGCAAAGGCCGCTGAAGGCGAAGCCGCAGAGTAATCTGCCCGTTGCCGTCCAAGACCGCCCCCAGTCAAGCATGCCTTGGCTGGGGGTTTCTTTTTGCATTGCCCTGATTTTGTGACTGCCTGTCCCCGATCCTGCTGCTTGAAAGCCGTGAACGGTTTTCCTGTGTTGCAATCGACAGGGTCAATCGGCAAGAACAAGGAAACCGCAAAGAGGCATCAAATATGGCCAATCACATCTGCGTCGGCGCGATCATGGGAGCCTTTGGCGTGCATGGCGAAGTGCGGATCAAGAGCTTCACCGCCGAGCCAGAAGCACTGGCCGACTATGCTCCGCTCACCACGGAAGACGGCAAACGCAGCTTCAAAGTGCAGCTGACCCGCCAGATACCACAGGGCTTTGCCGCCCGCCTCTCTGATGTGCGCTCGCGTGAGGAAGCGGAAGCCCTCAAAGGCACCCGGCTATTCGTACCACGTGAGCGCTTGCCCTCCTTACCTGATGATGAGTTCTACCATACTGATCTGATCGGCCTCGATGTGGTCGATACTGGCGGAGTGGCTCTTGGTCGGGTCAAGGCCGTGCTCAACCATGGTGCCGGTGACATCCTCGAAATCCTGACCCCTGGCGGCAAGAATACCCTCCTCTTGCCCTTCACACTGGCGGCAGTGCCTACGGTGAATTTGGCAGCACGCCGTATCGTAGCCGACCCACCCGCTGAAATCGAATAACCCCATGCGGGTGGTGTTACACGCGGGCTTTCACAAGACCGGTACGACGAGCCTGCAACAAACCATGCGCCAGAATCGACGCGTGCTTTCAAAATATTGGCGGCTATTCACACGGGCCGGAACCGAGCCGCTTTGCGAAGCGGCGCGGGCTTTTTCAATCCGCCGAGAGCCGTTGGAAGAGGCGCTTCTGACCCATGAATGGGCATTGTTTCTTGCCACTCTCGACCCCGAAGACCCTCGCCCCGTGGTGCTCTCCTCTGAGGATCTTTCTGGCCATATGCCGGGTCGCCATGGCCTGACCCGCTATGACGCTGCGGCACCGATCATGCGTTCTTTGGCCCATGCCCTGCCAGACCATGTCACCCTCGAAATCTGCTTCTCACACCGTGCGCCTGATGGATGGATCGCCAGTTGCTGGGCGCAAAACATTCGCGCATCTGCCTTGGTTCAAGACCTCGCTGCCTATCGCGCCACAATGGCCCCTTTTACAAACCTGCCCAACGACATAGCCGCCGTGCGCGCCGCAGTGGCCGGGCGGGCGATCGTGCATGACTGGGCCATCGAAACCACCAAAGATGCTCCACTCGGGCCGATCACCCCGTTGCTCGACCTGACCACGTTCCCGGCCAAGCCCCGCGCCCGGTTGATCCCGGTCATGGCGGCCAACCCACGCCTCTCTGACGCCACCTTGGCCGAACTCTTGCGGCTCAACCGCTCGGGTCTGCCAAAAGCCGCGCTAAAGGCTGCCAAATCTGCGGTGATCGACGCAGAAAAGGGCAACAAATGAAGCCCTTGGTGATCCATGCGGGCTTTCACAAAACCGGCACTTCTACTGTGCAGCGCTTTTTTCAAGACAATCGCAAAGCCCTCGCCCCGCATGTGGTGATCGTGCTCAAACGTGACATGGAGGACTTGATCCGCGCCGCACGTGGCTACTCGGTGACAGGTTCGATACTCGACCGTGCCAAGATTGTGCTGCGTGCCGAGGCCTTGTTTTCAAGCCTCAAGGGCCGCCCCAAACGGGCCTTGCTGTTGTCGGCTGAAGAACTCAGTGGCCATATGCCCGGCCGACCGGGCACGTTGGACTATCGCGCCGCTGAGGTCATTTTGGGCGATATCGTGAGAGTGGCGCGGGCTGTGATGCCGCGGCGGGCGGTTTCACTCGTATTGGGCACTCGCGCGCCTGCGGCTTGGATCGAGAGTGCCTATTGGGAGCATGTAAAGTCTTCCAGTCTCACCAGCGACTTTGCGGACTTTGCCCAAAAATTTCATACCGCCAGCGACCTTTCGGCTGTGGCCCGCGAGATTGCGTCTCGGGTGGCACCCGTGGTCGAAGTGCCCTTGGAGACCGCTGTCAAAGGCACGGGATTGGTTGCGCCGATTCTCGATCTACTCGACTTACCTATTGGTTTTAGCGCGCAATTGTCGCCGCCCCAAATGCGAAACCAACGTGACCCTGATTGGATGCTACAGGAATTTCTGCGTATAAACAGAAAGGTAGCAGACAGATCAGAGCGCGCGCGCCTCAAGAAGGCATTGCGGCGCGGGGAGCGACCGACGCAAGGCGCCGATTGACGAGACGGTGCGGCGCGCTTAGGCCAGAGCTATGAGTGACGTACCCAAATCCTACGGCAGACTGGCCGCAAGACCCACTTTCACCCCACGTGAGTTGGTGAAAGACAGCCCTGAACTGGCCCGTGCTTGGACGGCCCGGATCATCACGCTTTTCCCCGGGGCCTTTCCCGGTGTCTTGGGCGAAAGCCTGACAGGCAAGGCTTTGGCGCAGGGCATCTGGCAGTTGCAAACCTTTGATTTAAGGGAGTTTGGTATCGGCAAGCACCGCAATGTCGATGACACGCCCGCAGGAGGTGGAGCGGGGATGGTGCTGCGGCCAGACGTAACCGCGGCAGCAATTCGCGCCGCAATGACAGGAACAAAGGGGCGCTGGCCGTTAATTTATCTGTCGCCGCGGGGGCGGAGGTTTGATCAGCAGATGGCGCGGGATTTTGCAGGTTCTGACGGGATTACAATGCTTTGCGGGCGTTTTGAAGGCGTGGACGAGCGCGTTTTGGAGGCCTTTGGCATTCAGGAAGTCAGCCTTGGAGATTTTGTCATGACCGGGGGCGAGATTGCCGCGCAGGCGATGTTGGACGCCACGGTCCGGCTCTTGCCGGGTGTTCTGGGCAACGCGGAAAGCGCCGTAGAAGAGAGCTTTTCCAATGGGTTACTCGAACATCCGCAATACACCAAGCCCGCTGAATGGGAAGAACGCGCAATCCCGGAAGTGCTGCTTTCGGGCAATCACGCCAAGATCGACGCATGGCGCAAAGCCCAAAGCGCGGCGCTGACCGAGGCACGCCGACCCGACCTTTGGGAAAAGGTTAATGCCAAAGCGCCAGCCGCGCCCGGCAAAAAATCCAACGTATGATTTACGTATGGGTGGCGTATGGGTGACGTCATGACGTTCGCGCATCAGATCGCGGCCCCGAAAGGTTAACGGAGCCGCAAAAATCTGACGAACGCAGGTGACGCGCAGGTGATCACGCCGCGCGGTTGCGCCGCGCTTGGGCCACGGCCAGCCCGGCATAAAGCCCGAGCGTCAACAGGCCTGCCCCCAAGATGAAAAGCACAAAGGCACCGGCGACACCGGAAAACGGCACGACCCCTGCAAGCATCGGGTGCACATGCCCCGACACTGCGGCCCAGCCCATGGTCAGGCCGAGCCAGCCCATCACGACCGCAGCCCCGGCACCCATTGCCACCCGCAGGCTTCCTGTCCGCGTGGTCAGGAGGGCGCGGCGGAAGGCTTGCGACATCCGCGCGACATCGGATTGTGCCGCAAGCACCGCAGGCACCACGATCAGCACCAGCACCATGCCAAAGCCAAGCCCATAGACGAGGGTGATCACCGTCGGGCGCAAGAACTGCGCCTGTTGTGACGTCTCGTATAGCAGCGGTGCGAGGCCAAGCACTGTGGTCAGCGTCGTGAGCAGCACCGGGCGCAAGCGATCTGCCACACCATCGACAATTGCAGGCACCAGCCCGCGCTCTTTGGAGTATTCGTCAATCGTGGAAATCAGCACGATGGAATCGTTGATGATGATGCCCACCATCCCCATGAATCCCACCACGGTGAACATAGACATGGGCACGGCCCAGACGTGATGCCCCCAAATCATGCCAACCATGCCGAAGGGGATGATGAGCATGACCACCAGCGGCCGGGTCCAACTGGAAAACACCCAAGCCAGCACGAGGTAGATACCCATGAGGCAGAGCACCAGCCCGGTGCGGGCATCGCCCAAGAATTCATTCTCTTGCTCGGCCAGACCCGCAAGGCGGTATTCCACCTGATGGCGTTCGGCGATCTCGGGTAGAATTTCGCTTTGCAACGCTAATTGCACCGCTTCGGCGCGGACGGGGTCATCTTCGGAGACATCGCCCGTGACCGAAACCGTCCGAAGGCCATTCTCGCGCCGAACAGTCGAGAACCCTGCCGAAGCGCGCACCGTCACGATATCAGAAAGCGGCACATAAGCGCCCTTTGGTGTTCGCATTTGCATGCGCTCGAGGAAATCCGCCGTCAACTCGCCGCGCGGCAGTTCGACGCGCACTGTGGCCGAGCGCGGGCCGTCCGGGTAGGTGGCCGCTTCGATCCCGTTGAGCATGGCGCGCAAGGAACGGCCCACACCGTCAATCGTGAAGCCCAAGGCCTGACCCTGTGGTGTAAGATCGAGCACCAGCTCTTCTTTGTCATAGGCAAGGTTATCTTCGACGGCAGAGACTTCCGGGAAGCGCGCAACTGCCGTTTTGAGTGCTTCGGCGGCTGCTTTCAATGTGGTGGCGTCGGCCCCGAAGAATTGCACATCCAGCGCCGAGCCCCCCGGCCCTGCGCGCCATCCTCGGAAGCTGAGGGTTTCGACCATGGGATGCTGGCGCACGCGGTCTTGCAGGTCGGCGACGAAAGCAAAGGAGGAATAGGGGCGCTGATCGGCGTCAATCAGTTCGATGGCGATGCCGCCAAGCAGGTCTGGGTCTTTGGTGTCGGACCCCGGCAGCGGCGCGCCGGAGTTCCCGCCGACCTCGGCGAGGACAAAATCGAGCGGGTTGCGGCCATGTTTGGCTTCATATTCGCGACCGATTTCTTCGGTGGCGCGTTGCAATTCGCGCATCATGGCGAGGCTGTCTTCGCGGATGGCACCGGGCAGCATGGCAAAATTGCCCGTGACCGACCCTTGTTCCGGGGAGTTGAAGAAGCGCCAAGGCACATCGCCGCGAATAAAGAGCGCGGTTTGACTGGCGAGCAGCACCATCGCTGCCGCCATCACCGGGTAGCGGGCGCGGATCACCAAGGCGATGAAGGGCCGAAAGAGGGTTTGCGAGAACCATGCAAGGCCGCGGTTGACCACGCGCGAGGGCAGGTCATACCAGTGCTCTTTGTCCGAATGCGCCAGCGCATGGGCCATGTGATTAGGCAAGATCAGGAAGCATTCGACGAGTGAGGCCATCAGGACCGCAATCACCGTGAGGGGGATATCGGAAATCATATCGCCAAAGCGACCACCGATGAAGGTGAGGCCGGCGAAGGCAATGATCGTGGTGAGGGTGGAGGCTGTGACAGGCATCGCCATGCGACGCGCTGCGGTTTCGGCGGCGACCACGGGCGGCTCGCGCAGGATGCGGGCGCGGAAATCGGCATGTTCGCCGACGACGATGGCGTCATCCACCACAATGCCCAGCGTGATAATCAGGGCAAAGAGTGAGATCATGTTGATCGACATGCCCGCCGCATACATCACCGCAATCGCGGCCAGCATTGACACGGGAATGCCTGCTGCGACCCAGATCGCGGTGCGGGCATTTAGGAAGAGGAACAGGAGCGCCACGACAAGGGCGAGGCCCATTGCTCCGTTATCAAGCAAGATATTGAGGCGGCCCGTGATGGCTTCGGCGCGGGTGCGAATCAGATCGACCGAGGTACCTGCGGGCAGGGTGGCTTCCATCGCATCGGCAACTTCCTGCACCACGGCTTGCATCTTGATTGCATCGCCGCTGTCGGAGCGGTCGACCCGGATCGACATGGCGGGGTTCGGACCGACGAAATAGGCCCGGTCACGGTCGATGCTTTCGGCACGGATGGTGGCGACATCGCCCACGGTGAGGGTGGAACCGTCATCGTTGGAGCGAATGACGATGGCGGCAATCTGGTCGGCGGAGCGTTTTTCGACGCCTGTGCGAACGCGGGCATTGGCTCCGGTTACGTCGCCTGCGGGATCGGCGGTGACTTCCTCGGCAATGGCGGCGGCAATTTGCGCCATGGTCACGTCATAGCGCAGGAGGCTGGTCATGGGCACTTCGACGAGGGTCTCGGGGTCGGCGACGCCGCGAATGGAGGTGCGGGTCACGCCACGGGCAAACAGGCGCGTGACGAATTCATCGGCGTAGCGACCCAGCTGTTCGGTGCCGACGGGGCCTGTGATGACCACATCGGTGACCCGATCGCGCCAGCCGCCGCGCAGAACCTTTGGTTCGTCGGCGTCTTCGGGGAGGTTGGTGATTTGGTCGATGGCGGCTTGCACGTCTTCGGCGGCGCGCGACGGATCCCAGCCCGGTTCGAACTCAAGGGTGATCGAGGCGCGCCCTTCGGAGGAGGTGGCGCGGCTGTCGGCGACACCATCGACGACCATCAGCGCGGGTTCGATGACTTGCACGATTGCGCGGTCAACATCTTCGGCGCCAGCGCCTTGCCACCGGACGGAAATGGACACTTGGTCCGAAACAATATCGGGGAAGAATTGCGCCCGCATGTTCGGGGCCGCGACCACGCCCAGCATGAGCATCACCACCAAAGCGAGGTTGGCGGCGGTTGGGTGACGGGTAAAGTAGCTGATGATACCGCGCGACATGGGCTGTTATCCTCCCATCCGGGATTCGATCCGTTCGACCATGTTCGCGGGCACCTGCGGTTCCTGCAATTGGCCCAAAATCCGCTCTCGCACATCGGCGGGCATCATTTTGTTTCCTTCGATAAAGGCAACCAGCTTGGCGCGGCGCTCTGGGGTCAGTTCGACCAGCGCAGGCGCTTCCGGCGCGGGAATGCCTTCTTCGCGCAGCGCCCGCACTTTGACGCCAGCGCCCAAGAGCGGCGAGCGTTCGGCCACCACCTCGCGGCCCGCCAATTCGGCGCCGCGCACCAAGACTTCGTCGCCTTGGCGGCGTTCAAGCCGTACGGGCAGCGCTTCAAGCCGCTCATCGGCGCTGAGTGCCAACACGGTGCCGGAGCTGTCGAGCGCCGTCGCGGGCAGGCGCACCACTTGCTCGATGGCAGGTTCTTCGACGGAAACGGTGACAAAATCGCCGGGCTTTAGCCCGCGCGCAGCGTCAATCTGAGCAAAGACCAAGCGCCCGGTTTGGCCATCGCCTGTTTCGGCGCTGGCGCGGGTCAGCATGCCTGTCGTGGTCAGCGCGGTGCCCCACAGATCGAGCGTGATCTTGGCAGGGCGCGCAACCAAACGGCCCTCGTCATCTAACAGCCGCACATATTGCGCCGTGGAAAGGCGCACTGCCGCTTCCAATTGCGTGCCATCGACCAAGGCCGCGAGCCGCTCGTTTTGCGTCACCAACCGCCCTTCGACAAGCGTCACGCCTGAAAGCGTGCCCGCAAAGGGGGCAGTAACCGTGGTGTCGGCCAAGCGCCGCTCGGATTCTGCCAAAGCGATCTTCACCCGCGAGAGCCGGGTTGCGGCTTGATCCACCCGCGCTTCGGCTTGAGCAACGGCCTGCGACCGAGACAGTGCCGCTTGGCGTGACGAGGAGGCGGCCAGCTCTGCCGCTTCCGTAGCCGCTTCGGTACCCACACCGCGAGCGGAGAGATCCTTTTGGCGCTGAAAGGCGCGGGTGCGAAGCGCGGCCTGCTCCTCGGCGGCCGCTTGGTCGGCGCGCGCCAAGGTCAGACCGCGCGCAGCGTCGCGCGTCTCGGCCTCGGCATCGGCCAAATCGGCCTGCGCCCTTGCCAGCGCATCTTCGGCATTGGCCGGATCGATCCGCAACAGCACTTGGCCAGCGGCAACTTCGCCACCCTCAACCATTTCCGGCGCAATCTCGATGACTTGCCCGGAGACCGCTGCGCGCAGTTCCAGACTGCGGCGCGCCTGCACCTGCCCATAAGCCGACAGCGTCGGCACGATTGTTTCCGGCGTGGCCAGCTGCACGGGGACCGCAAAAATCCGCTCGCGCGCGGGCGGTGTGCCCGGATCGCGCGCCATGCGCGCCTCGACTGCGTCTCTCACCATGGCGCCTGCCCAAAGGACGAGCGCAAGCGTGAGAGCGAGTAGAAAGAGGCCAGTGAGGCTGTGACGGAGAAAACGCATGGGCAGTCCTTCGGTCTCGGGCGAGAGGCCCTTTGAAAGATGACGATAGCGGCGGCGCGGCATTTGCCAAGGCACAAAGCCGTTTAGAGTGAAACGGTCGCAGAAAATTAATCCGTCGTCGCGCGGCGGATTTTCCGGTCTTTTGCGGTGGGCGGTAGAAAAGAGCGGCTATTTGCGGCGCTGATGCTCGTCGAGCCGCGGCATGATTTCCACGAAATTGCAGGGGCGATGCCGGAAATCGAGCTGCCATTTCAGGATCTCGTCCCAAGCGTCCCGGCAGGCTCCGGGGCTTCCGGGAAGCGCAAAGAGATAAGTGCCGCCCGCGACACCCGCTGTGGCGCGCGACTGAACCGCCGAAGTGCCGATCTTTTGCATCGACACGATGGTGAAGACGGTGCCGAAGGCGTCGATCTCTTTTTCATAGACGTCGCGATGCGCCTCAACGGTGACATCGCGCCCGGTGAGGCCTGTGCCGCCTGTGGACAAGATCACATCAATATTCGGATCAGCGACCCATGCGCGCAGCTGATCCGCGATCAGGGGGCGGTCGTCGGTCACGATGGTGCGCGCGACCAGACTGTGACCTGCGCCTGTCAGCCGCTCGACCAATGTATCGCCGGAACGGTCTTCGGCAGCAGAGCGGGTGTCGGAGACTGTCAGCACAGCAATGCGAACGGGGATGAACTCTTTTGTCTCGTCAATACGGCTCATGGGCTTGTCTTTCGGGGATCATGCGGCAGTGAGGCGGGCTTTGAGCGCGAGCAAGTCGGCCCAAGCGTCGCGTTTGGCTTGCGGGGAACGCAGGAGATAGGCGGGGGACAGGATCGGCAGAACAGGGCGCTCAAAGGCCTCGGCCCAAATGCCACGCTGGCGCAGGATGCTGCCTTTTCCCAAAGCAACTTCGCAGGCAAGCCCCCCCATCAGCACGACTATTTCGGGCTTGGCCAAGGCGATATGGCGCGCCACGAACGGGCGCATCATGGCAATTTCTGCAGGGGTGGGCATGCGGTTTTGTGGCGGTCGCCAAGGCAGGGTGGTGGAAAGGTAAAGCGCATCTTGTGGCGTGGCGGCGCGGCGCGAGAGGCCGATGGCTTGGAACATCGCATCCAAGAGCGCGCCTTCGCGCCCCACAAAGGGGAGGCCTTCGGCATCTTCCTCGCGGCCCGGAGCATCGCCCAAGACCATGACACGGGCACCGGGCAGGCCATCTGCGAAGACGAGATTGCGCGCGCCGCGTTTGAGGTCGCAATGTTCGAACTCCGCGATGGCTGCGCGCAAGGCCTCCAATGTGGGGGCGCGGGCGGCTGCATCTTTGGCCAGTTGCACTGCATCCACTTCGATGGGACCAGTGCTTGTGGCGGCGGCTTGTGCTTTGGCGACAGCGCGCGGAGAGGTGTCGGGCACGGGTGGTGCGGCGGCGCGCGGTGCGGTCACGGGCAATTCATAGCGCGAGAGGGGCGCGTCGAGGATGGCCTCGTCCGCTCCCATTTCCACCTGCCATTCGAGCAGCGCACGCGCGGTGCGCCATTCAAGAGCGGCGGCCTCTGCCGATTCCCCGATCATGACCTGACCCTACCCTCGTCTTGGCACGGGCGGAAGTCGCCGCGCTTGCTCGCCCCTGCCCCGTTTCCTATAACGCCCCCCAAGCCCTAGTGCGGGCAGCAATCGGAGGGCAAGGCCATGACGTTCGGACACCGGCATTTGTTGGGGATCGAACCCCTTTCTCCTACGGATATTACTGCGATTCTGGATCTGGCCGATCAATATGTGGCGCAGAATCGCCGGGCACAAAAACATTCCGACACTTTGGCGGGCCTGACGCAGATCAACATGTTCTTCGAGAACTCCACCCGGACACAGGCCAGTTTCGAATTGGCGGGCAAGCGTTTGGGCGCGGATGTGATGAATATGTCGATGCAGACATCGAGTGTGAAGAAGGGGGAAACCCTGATTGATACTGCGCTGACGCTGAATGCGATGCATCCAGACCTGTTGGTGGTGCGGCATCCGCAGTCGGGCGCCGTGGCGCTTTTGGCTCAAAAGGTGAATTGCGCCGTGCTCAATGCGGGCGATGGCCGCCATGAGCACCCGACACAGGCCTTGCTGGATGCGCTGACAATTCGGCGCAAGAAGGGGCGACTGCATCGGCTCACTGTCGCGATTTGCGGCGATATCGCGCATAGCCGCGTGGCGCGCTCCAACCTCATTTTGCTGGGCAAGATGGAAAACCGGGTGCGGCTTGTGGCACCGCCAACGCTGATGCCTGCGGGGATTGGCGAGTTTGGTGTCGAAGTCTGCCACGATATGCGCGAGGGGCTGAAAGATGCAGACGTGGTGATGATGCTGCGCCTCCAGAAGGAACGGATGGACGGTGGGTTCATTCCCTCAGAACGCGAATATTACCATCGTTTCGGGCTGGATGCCGAGAAACTGAGCCATGCCAAGCCCGACGCGATTGTGATGCACCCCGGCCCGATGAACCGTGGCGTGGAGATTGACGGCGAAATTGCCGATGACATCAACCGCTCGGTTATTCAGGAGCAAGTGGAAATGGGCGTGGCGGTGCGAATGGCCGCGATGGACCTGCTGGCGCGCAATCTGCGGGCCGAACGGGCGGCGCGCGAGGTGATGGCGTGAGCCGGATCGCCCGGCAGGTCTGGGTTTTTGCCCTTGAGTTTGCCCCGCAGGCAACGGCGGCAGAGCGCGCGGCATTTCTGGAGCCTGCGGCGACGGGCGCGGCGCAGCTTTGTGCCGCCTTGGGTGTGAGCGCGGTGGATGTCGATTTTATTGAGAGCTTTGAGGCAGAGACGCTCGCGGATTACGGTTTGGCGCGGTATTTGACCGAAGCGAATGGCATGGATGAAAGCGCCGTCGCCACAGATACCGACCTGCTCAACAGCTTGCAGGGGCCGCTGATGTTGGTGTTTTCGCAAGCGCTGCGCGCCGGGGTTTTACCCCAAGCCCAAGCGCCGCTGCGGCTGGTGGGGCATTACACCGAGACCGAGCGACTTGATTTGCCACAGAGCTTGGAAAGTGACAGCGCCGAGGGGATTATTGCGCCGCCGGAAAGCAAAACGATTTCCGATGCTGCCATGTCAGGGCGAATTGCGACTGTGGTGCTTGTGGTGCTGTTTGTATTGGTCGCTGTGATGGTATGGGTGGCGGGATGAAGGATTCAGTTGTAGCCGTTTTCCGCCCCGACCGCGCTCAATATTGGCGCGATCATGCTTGGATGGCTGCGGCGGCAATGGCAGGGGGGATGGCGCTGCTTTGGGCTATCGGCAACCCCCATGTCTGGACAGGCGCGATTGGTGGCTTGGCGGCGATTGGCCTGCGGGCCTTTTATCTGTCGTCGGAAGCGCTGGCTGTGGAATGGAGATTGACCCAACTGGCGCTGGAAGGCCCCGATGGGCGGCGGGTCGCGCTTGATCAGATCGCGCGCCTGCGGCGTTTGGGGTCTGCTGTGCAGATCGTGACCCGCTCTGGCGACAAGCATCTGTTGAAATTCAATGACGATGCCGCTGCGCTTCTCGCCGAGCTGCGCCGTGTCACCGGGGTGACCCAATGAGCCGCCCCGCCCTTGATTGGCATGTGCATCTGAACGCAGGTGAAGACATCTTGTGGCAAGGTCGCCCTGTTCCGGGGGTTTCGCTGCGTCCCGGCGCATGGGCGCGGCTGGGGATGGCTGTGTTTTTCCTCGTCAATGCCCAGCTTTGGCAGGCGGCCAATGGGATGGTCGCGGTGGCGCTTGGTGCGGGCGCGCTTTGGCTGATCTGGGAAACATTGGGGCGGGCGCTGATGACGGCGCGCCGTCGATATGCGCTGACCAATCGTCGGGCCCTGATCCTTGTGCCGCGCGCTTTTGGCGGGCAGCACCTGAAGAGTTATCCGCTGGGCCCGGAAACCGTGGTGACGCTTGATGCGCGCAGCCCCGGCCATGTCAGCTTCAGCTTTGAGGGTGATAGCCTCAAGCCCAATACCACGCTGCGCGCGATCGGTTTTGACCGTATCCATGACGCGCGCGCCGTCTATGACATCATCCGAAATCTTCAGAAAGGCACGCCATGACCTTGCGCCTGCCCACTCTGCGCCTACCCTGCCCCCCGCCCTGCCCCCCGACCCATCCGAGGAATGTCAGATGACTGTGACGCTGCTGCAAAATGCCCGATTGATCGACCCCGAAGCGGATAGGGTGCGTGACGGTGCGATCTTGATCGAAGGCGGCACGATTGCGGCCATCGGGGCCGACCTTGCGGCGCCGAAAGGCGCGCAGGTGATCGACCTTGGCGGCGCGCATCTGGCACCGGGGATTGTGGATATTGGCGTAAAGGTGGGCGAACCGGGCGAGCGACACAAGGAAAGCTTTCGCTCGGCCGGGTTTGCCGCAGCAGCAGGCGGCGTGACCACCATGGTCACGCGGCCCGACACCAAGCCGCCGATTGATACGCCCGAAGCGATGGAATTCGTCGCGCGGCGCGCACGCGAAGTCTCGCCAGTGCGGGTGCTGGCGATGTCTGCCCTGACCAAGGGGCGCGACGGGCGCGAGATGGTTGAGATCGGGTTCTTGATGGACGCAGGTGCGGTCGCCTTTACCGATGGCACCCATGTGGTGACAGATACCAAGGTGCTGTCCCGCGCGCTGACCTATGCGCGGTCCTTGGGGGCGCTGGTGATTGGTCATCCCCAAGAACCGATCCTGTCGAAAGGGGCGGCAGCGACCTCGGGCAAGTTCTCGTCGTTGCGCGGTATTCCCGCAGTCTCGCCCATGGCGGAGCGGATGGGCCTAGACCGGGATTTGGCGCTGATCGAGATGACGGGCGCGCGCTATCACTTCGATCAGATCACCACGGCACGCGCCTTGCCTGCGCTGGAACGCGCCAAGGCGAACGGGCTTGATGTGACAGCGGGCACGTCCATCCACCATGCCACGCTGAATGAATTCGACGTGGCCGATTACCGGACGTTCTTTCGCCTGACACCGCCCTTGCGAAGCGAAGACGACCGGATGGCCATCGTTGAGGCCCTGCGAAGCGGGGTGATCGACATGCTTTCGTCAATGCACACGCCACAAGATGAAGAATCCAAGCGCCTGCCCTTTGAGGAGGCCGCGCCCGGCGCTGTGGGCTTGGAGACGTTTTTGCCCGCAATGCTGCGGCTGTTCCATTCGGGCGATCTGGAATTGCCTGCCCTGTTTCGCCTGGCTTCGCTCAACCCGGCCAAACGGCTTGGGCTGGCGCAGGGGCGGCTGGCGGTGGGGGCTCCGGCGGATCTGGTGGCGTTTGACCCGCATGCGCCCTTTGTGCTCGACCGCGCCAAGCTGCGCTCGAAATCGCGCAACACCCCCTTTGATGGCGCGCGGCTGCAAGGTATCGTGCGCGGCACTTGGGTGAATGGCACCCGCGTATTTGGAGAGGCCTGATGCCCGAGCTTGTCACCACTGTTTCGGCGCTCCTGATATGGGCGGTGCTGGGTTATCTCTTGGGGTCTGTGCCCTTTGGTGTGGTTGTCACCCGGCTGATGGGGCTGGGCGATGTGCGACAGATCGGGTCTGGCAATATTGGTGCGACAAATGTGCTGCGGACCGGAAACAAGGCCGCGGCTCTGGCTACGCTGCTGCTGGATGGGGGCAAGGGCGCTGTGGCGGTGCTGATCGCCCGGGCCTTTGCAGGTGAGGATGCGGCGCAAGTCGCGGGGTTGGCTGCTTTTACAGGGCATTGCTTCCCGGTTTGGCTCCAGTTCAAGGGCGGCAAGGGCGTAGCGACGTTTTTGGGGCTTTTGCTGGCTTTGGCATGGCCTGTCGGGCTGGCCGCTTGTGCGACATGGCTGGTGA
>DOOI01000045.1:21427-21690 GCA_003512825.1 Paracoccaceae bacterium
GGTGACGGCGGCTGCGGCACGGATTTCCTCGCTGGCGGCATTGGTCGCGGCGGCGCTCTCCTCGATCTGGTGCGTGGTCTTGGGCGAGGGGCAGATTTTTTTCCTGAGCGCAGTGTTGACGCTGTTTGTCTTTTTCACGCACCGCGCCAATATCGCGCGGCTAAGGGCCAGGATCGAGCCGAAGATCGGCAAGAAATAAGCCGGGATCACTCGCAGGATTTGAGGGGAACGCTGCTGGCGAGGTCTTCGAGGATCGGGCAATC
>DOOI01000045.1:21986-22126 GCA_003512825.1 Paracoccaceae bacterium
GCGCAGGCATGGATCAGATGCGCCAAGGTGGCGCGCAGGCTTTGCAACTCGGTAATCTTGGCGTCGATCTGTGCCAGATGCTCGCCTGCGATGCGCTTCACCTCGGCGCTCTCGCGCTGGTCATCTTGATAGAGCGCCAC
>DOOI01000045.1:22415-22774 GCA_003512825.1 Paracoccaceae bacterium
AAAGCGCGGCATTCCTCGATGGAAAAGCCCAAGGCCCGCGCGCGACCAATGAAGGCCAGTTTGTGCAGGTCGCTTTCTCGAAAGGCCCGATACCCATTCTCGCTGCGCGCAGGCGCGATCAGGCCGATCTCTTCGTAATAGCGGATGGTCTTGGCGGGCAGGCCGGCGCGGGCGGCAACGTCTCCGATGTTCATGCCCGGCCCTCCCCGGCCCGCACCCGGCGCAGGCGCAGCGCATTGGACAGCACAAAGACCGATGACAGCGCCATCGCCCCTGCGGCCATAACGGGCGACAAAAGCACTCCGAAAGCGGGATAGAGCGCGCCTGCTGCCACCGGGATCAACGCCACATTATAGCCA
>DOOI01000045.1:23061-40964 GCA_003512825.1 Paracoccaceae bacterium
GGGATCAACGCCACATTATAGCCAAAGGCCCAAAACAGATTTTGCCGGATATTGCTCAGCGTGTGTTCAGAGACCCGCAGCGCATTGACCACGCCTTGCAAGTCACCCGACATCAGCACCACATCTGCCGATTCAATCGCCACATCGGTGCCTGTGCCAAGCGCGATGCCCACATCCGCCCGCGCCAAGGCAGGTGCATCATTGATACCATCGCCAACAAAGGCCACCGGGCCTCGCGCGCTGAGCCGCTCAAGGGCCGTGGTTTTTCCTTCGGGCAGCACCCCGGCGATCACCTCGGAGATGCCGACTTCGGCGGCAATGGCGCGCGCGGTGGCTTCTTTGTCCCCTGTGATCATCACCACATGGCAGCCAGCGGCGCGGAGCGCGGCGATAGCGGCACGGCTGGTAGGCTTGACCGGATCGGCCACACCAATCACGGCTGCAATCTTGCCATCGACGGCGGCGAAGAGCGCGGTGCGGCCCTGCGCGGCAATCTCCGCTTCACGGGCGGCGAAATCCCCTAAAGAGACGCCTTCGCGCGCCATCAAACGGTCCGCGCCGAGGAGCACCATCCGCCCCGCCACTTCGGCGCGCACGCCATAAGCGGCGATGGCCTCGAACGCGGTAACTTCGGGCAAGGTCACGCCCGCCTCACGCGCGGCGTGCACAATGGCGGCAGCGACGGGATGCTCGGAGCGTGCTTCGACGGCGGCAAAAATGGCCAATGCCTCTGGCGCTGTCCAACCGGGGGCCAAATCCAGATCGGTGAGCGCGGGATGGCCCGCTGTGACAGTGCCCGTTTTGTCGAGCGCCACGACCTGCACCGACGCCAAACGCTGGAGCGCATCCCCTTTGCGAAACAGCACCCCCAATTCCGCGGCCCGCCCGGTACCCACCATGATCGACGTGGGCGTGGCCAGCCCCATGGCGCAGGGGCAAGCGATGATCAGCACCGAAACCCCCGCCACCAGCGCATGGGTCAATCGCGGCTCTGGCCCGAAGGCAAGCCAGAGCAGCACCGTGCCCAAAGCTGCCGCCATGACCGCGGGCACGAACCACAGCGTGATCCGGTCCACCAAGGTCTGGATCGGCAATTTGGCACCTTGCGCGGCCTCTACCATGCGGACGATCTGCGCGAGAAGCGTGTCACCTCCGACTGCGGTGGCCCGAAAGGTGAGCGTGCCGCCCCCCGCCCCTGCGCTGTTGCCCACCCCTGCGCTATTGACTGTGCCCCCGGTGACGCGCGCATCCAGCGATTTGGCGACAGGCAAAGGCTCGCCGGTGATCATGCTCTCATCGACATAGGCCGTCCCATCAGTGACAACCCCATCGACGGCCACACGCTCGCCCGGACGCACCAAGACCAGATCGCCCACGCGGATCGCATCGAGTGCCGTCTCCACTGCCACGCCGTCGTGCAGCACTTGGGCCGTACGCGGGCGCAGGCCCAAGAGCGTTTGGATCGCGGCGCCGGTGCGGCCTTTGGCGCGGGCCTCAAGCGTGCGGCCCAACAAGATCAGCACCACGATGACAGCCGCCGCTTCGAAATAAACGGCGCGGACAGCTTCGGGCAAAAGCCCCGGTGCCAAAGTGACAAGGAGTGAATAAAAATAGGCCGCCGAAGTGCCCAGCGCCACCAGACTGTTCATATCAGGCGCGCCCTTCAAAAGCGCGGGGAAGCCTTTGCGGTAGAATTGCCAGCCCGGACCGAACAGCACAAATGTCGTCAGCACCAGTTGCAGCCAGCGGCTTGTGCCCTCTCCGAGGTTCATGGCGACCCAGTGATGAAACGCCGGCACCAGATGCCCGCCCATCTCCAAAACAAACACTGGCAACGTGAGCGCGGCGGCCAGCCAAAAGCGGCGCGAAAGGGCATGTGCCTGTGCTTGCTTGCGCGCGGCGCGCTCGTCGGTCTGAGCCCCTTCGATGCGCCGTGCCGGATAGCCCAGCGCCTCTGACGCGGCGAGAAACGCTTCTGGTTCCGTCACCCCCGCCAGATAGCGCAGCGTTGCCGTTTCAGAGGCGAGATTGACGTCAACCGCCAGCACACCGGGCAAGCGCGAGAGCCGTTTTTGCACCCTTCCCACGCATGACGCACAGGTCATTTCCGAGACGGCGAGCGTGATGGTCTCTTGCCGCGCCGGGTAGCCCAACCGCGCGAGCGTTTCCAAGCCTTCGGCGAGCGCTTCTGGCGTGTCGGCCTGCAACTGCGCTGTTTCGGTGGCCAGATTGACCGCCACATTGTGAAGGCCCGGGATGGACCGCAATCCGCGCTCAACCCGGCCCACGCAAGAGGCGCAAGTCATCCCTTCGACTTCGAGGCTCAGAAGTGGCCTGATCGGCGTGGCGGCGGCATTCATTGGCAGATCCTTTCACGGTCTGGACAAGAGATAGGCCTTCCAGTCACTGGAAGGTCAAGACCCAGCTGTGGAAATATCTGTGCGACGGGGGCTTGACCTTCCCCTAGGGGGAACCCCCATCTTGCCGCAAAGCCCCTATGGAGTACGTCATGAAATTTGCGATCCCCGATATGAGTTGCGGCCATTGCACCGCGACGATTGAAAAGACCCTCAAGGCCGCAGGCGCAGAGGTGCGCTGTGATTTGGGCACGCGCACTGTAGAGGTGAGCGGGCCACTTTCCGCAGAAGCCGTGACCGCCGCGCTGGATGCGGTTGGGTTTGAAGCGATCCCGGCGCAGTAAGCGCCAAAGATCTTTGGAAAAGATGCGCGGCGCAGGCCATCGGGGCTAAGCGCCGCGCGATACCGGTCGTTCTTGATCATGACCTCGGGCTTGTGCCGCGAGCGTGACGTAGTGACAGGATCGCCCCGCATGCCGCCTCACCTTCTTCTTTTGTGTCGTGCTTTGGCGCGGGCCGGGGGCGTCGCGGTTGCGCCGGTGGCCTTGTTATATCTTGGGTCGGCTTTGGCGGAGCTGGCTCCAAAGCCGGGGCGCATGGCGGCGCTCTGGCAGGCCATGCCGGAAATGGGGGTGTCGGTGGTGCCGCTTGCCGATCTGCTGGCGGCCGCGCTTTTGGTGGGCGCGCCTGTCGTGTTGGGGGTCACGGTGCTGGCACATGGGGTGGCGGCGCGAACCACCCCGCGTGTGCAGCGGCTCTTGATACGCGACCGCCGCGTCGCGGGCATGCTTGGGCGGGTCCTTTCGGTGATTTTCGGCAGCGCGCTGGGCCTGCTGTTTGTCACCAGCGCCTTGCGGGCCGGGGTTTTTGAACCTGTCGGGGCTATTTTTGTGCTCGGCGCAGTTCTGGGGCCTGCGCTGGCCAGCATGGTGGCGCTCGCCCAGTGGGCCGCAGCGCTGCGGGTGCTGTGCCGGGCGGATCTGGCGCTCGCCTTGGCCGAGATGCAGGCGCGCGCCAGTCTTGCCGCCCATATCGATGCGCCGCTTTTTGGGGGCGTGCCTTTGAGCGCTGTCGCCCATGTGCCCGGCGGCGCTTTGGCGGTGCCTGCGCCCTGCTCGGGCGTGGTGCAACGGCTGGACGTGGCCGCGCTAGAGGCTTGCGCGGCCAAAGCAGGCATAGAGGTGTGGATCGAACATCGGCCCGGCGAAACCGTTCTGGCGGGATGGCCCATGGCGCGGGTGAGCGGCGCACCAGAGGCCGCGATACTGGCCCAGTTGGCGCAGGCTTTCACCCTTGGGCCAGAGCGCATACCGGATCAAGACCCGCGTTATGGGCTGAGTGTGCTGGCCGAAACCGCATCGCGCGCGCTGTCCCCCATGGTGCAGGACAGCGGCACAGCTGTGGACGTCATCCAGAGCTTGCAACGCCTGTTATGGGATCACACGCGCCAACCGCGCGCCCGGCAAGTGCGGTTTGCCCGCGTGCATGTGCCACCGCCCAGCGATGCCGCCTTGATCGAAGCGGCGTTCGGGCCGCTCACCCGCGATGGAGCTGGTCATATCGAAGTGGCGCTACCGCTATTTGCGGCGCTCGACAGCCTGACGCGCTGCGGGCGCGAGGAAATGGCGCGCGCCGCCCAAACGCTGTGCGACCGCCTGTTGGAAAGCAGCGAAACCGCGCTGGCGATTCGCGCACAACGAGAGGAATTGTTTGCGATCATTGGTGCAGCACGGCGTTGAACGGGGGGGCGCAGGGATGATTTTCAATTTTGCGGAAGAAAATTCCGCAGATTGGCATTTCCCCGACGTCACAGAGCACCAAGCCTGTTGACGCATGGCTATGGTTGCGGACAGTCTGCGGATGTCGGGGCTGTTGGAGGCGGCCCCACAGCCTTGAGCCAATGCAGAAATTCTGCGTGGCAAGGACGACCAGACCGGGACAACCCGGCGGGGCTTCGCAAGGAGCCATACAACAGGGAGGAACGCGTGGAAGTCTTGCAACTTCTCATCAGCGGTCTGGCGAATGGATGTGTCTACGGACTCGTCGCGCTGGGCTTCGTGCTGATCTACAAAGCCACCGAGGCGGTTAATTTCTCGCAGGGCGATTTCATGATGCTGGGCGCCTTTGTGACGCTCGGTTTCGTCAATCCGGAATATATGGGCCTGCCCTTCTGGGTCGCGCTGCCCTTGGTCTTTCTTGTCATGGGCCTGTTTGGCTATCTGCTGGATCTCATCGTGCTGCGCGCGGTGTTCGGCCAGAGCCAAGTGGCTGTGATCATCCTCACCATCGCCATCGGCTTTGTGATCCGCTTCTCCGTCGGTCTGATCTGGGGCCATGAGCCGCAATCGCTGCACTCGCCGCTGGCTTTGGGCGATGTCCGGCTCGGCTCGCTGGTTCTGGGGCTGGCAGATGTTGCGGTGATCATCACCACATTCGTAATGACCGTGCTGCTGTGGCAATTCTTCCAGCGCACCAAGATCGGGCTTGCGATGCAAGCAGCCAGCCAAAACCAGATGGCCGCCTATTACATGGGCATTCCCGTGAAGCGGGTGCAGGGCATGGTTTGGGCTTTGGGTGGGATCGTGGCTGCGGTGGCGGGCATTCTTTATGCCTCCAAGGGGTCTATGGACCCCACCGCGGGCTTTATCGGTATCAAGGCGTTTGCCGCTGCCGTGATCGGTGGTTTCGGGTCACTGCCCGGAGCGCTGGCCGGGGGGCTGATCGTTGGTATCATCGAGCCTTTCGCCGCGCGCTATTTACCGCCCGGCTATAGCCAGATCGCCCCCTATGCGCTGTTGATCGCGGTGCTTCTGTTCCGTCCGCATGGCCTGTTCGCGCAGGTCCGAACGAAGAAGGTGTGACACCATGCGCTTTCATTTCAAAACCACTTATGACGACGACATCCGCCTGTTCATTGATGGCTGGAAACTGTTTCTCTACGGCGCGCTCTTGGTGCTGATGCTGGCGCTGCCGTGGATGATCGACAGCTTCTACCTTGGCGAGGCCAATAACGTCCTGATCTGGGCCGTGTGCGGGTTGGGGCTGATGCTGCTGACCGGGCAGACCGGACAGGCCAGCCTTGGCCACTCGGCCTTCATGGCCTTAGGCTGCTATTCTTGTGTGTTAATGATGCAGGCGGGCGTGCCCTTTATCATCGCGCTGCCCGTGGCAGGGGTCATCACTGGCTGCATCGGCGCATTGATCGCCATTCCTGCGCTGAAACTGCACGGTGTCTATCTGGCGATTGCCACATTGGCACTGGCCATTCTGGCCGATGACATCATCGTGCTGTTGGAGCCATGGACTGGCGGTGTGTCGGGCATCGTGCCCCCCGATATCGTGATCTTTGGCTATGTGGTAAACCGCTGGGGCAACCCGACGGAATGGTATTACATGACGCTGGTGGTGACGCTGGTGGTGACGCTGCTTTATCGCAACCTGCTGCGGGCGCCGCTGGGCCGCTCATTTGCCGCCGTGCGCGACAGCGAGATTTCTGCCCAAGCCATGGGTGTGGATGTGGCCCGCACCAAAACCATCGCCTTTGGCCTGTCTTGTGCCATCACAGGCTTGGGCGGGGCGCTGATGGGTCTTTTCGCTGGGGCCTTCAACAACGAGACGTTCAACTTCCTGCTGTCGATCCAGCTTTTGATGATGATCGTGGTGGGGGGCTTGGGCTTTATCCACGGGGCCTTTTTGGGCGCGATCGTCATCGCCTTCTTGCCACAGCTTTTGTCGATCGTTTCGGATATGATGGGCAGCGGCGTGGCTATTCCCGGTCTGGAATCGGCCGTGTTTGGCGTGATCCTGATCGTCTTCATCCTCTTTGAACCGATGGGGCTTTACGGGCGGTGGCTCAAGTTCCGGGTCTTCCTTGAATTGTTCCCCTTCGCACGCAAGGACATGTTCAAACGGCAGAAATCCTATCTGAAGACGGAGCGCCTGAGATGAGCCTTTTGGAAATCGAAGGCGTCACGCTGAAATTCGGCGGCGTCACAGCAGTGAACAATCTGAGCATGAAGGTCGAAGAGGGCGAGGTTTTCGCACTGGTTGGCCCCAATGGCGCAGGCAAATCCACCGTGTTCAACCTGATCTCGCGGTTCTACACCCCGGTATCAGGCTCGATCAAATTCGACGGGCATGACCTGTTGCAGATGTCACCCCATGAGGTGCCCTCGCTGGGGATCGCGCGGACCTTTCAGAATATCGAGCTGTTTCACCAAGCAACCGTGCTGCAAAACCTGCTCGTCGGGCGGCATCGCCATCGCAAGGCCGGGCTGGTGCCACAGTTGTTGCACTTGCCGTCGGTGCGCGCCGAGGAGCGCGCGCATCGCGAGGCCGTCGAAGAGGTGATCGATTTCCTCGATCTCCAGCCCTATCGCGACAAGATGATCGCCGGGCTGCCTTACGGTGTGCGGAAAGTGGTGGAGCTGGGGCGCGCCTTGGCCTCCAAGCCGCGGCTCCTGCTGCTCGATGAACCCGCCTCCGGCCTTTCGGTGGAGGAGACCCAGAACATGCGCTGGTGGATCGATGACATCCGCCGCCAGATGGGGATTACCGTGCTCATGGTCGAGCATGATATGGGCCTTGTCGGCAAGGTTTCTGACCGCGTGCTGGCATTGGCTGATGGCGCGAAACTGGCCGAAGGCACCCCTGCCGAAGTGCAATCTCATCCGGCGGTGATCGAAGCCTATCTGGGCACTTCCGCCATTTCCAAAACCGCAGACGCAAAGGGGGCGCGGACATGACGCCACTCCTCGAAATCCGCAATCTCGAAACCTTCTATGGCCCGATCATGGCGCTGCGCGGTGTGAGCCTTGAAGTGCACAAAGGCCGCGTCGTCACTGTGCTGGGGGCGAATGGCGCAGGCAAGACAACGCTTTTGAAAACCCTCTCTGGCATCATGGACCCGGAGAAGGGCAAGATCTTGTTTGAAGGTCAGGAGATCCAAGGCAAAGAGCCCCACAAGGTGGTGCGCGCAGGCATTGTCCATGTGCCCGAAGGGCGCGAGGTGTTCCCGCTCCTCACGGTCGAGGAAAACCTTGCCTTGGGGGCCTATACGCGCTCGGACAAGGCCGAGATCGCCCGCGACCGCGACATGGTGTTCAGCTATTTCCCCATCCTGTCTGAGCGCCGCAAGCAAGAGGCAGGCACGCTTTCTGGCGGGCAGCAGCAAATGCTGGCCATCGGCCGTGGCCTTATGTTGCGCCCCAAGATCATGCTGCTGGATGAACCCTCGCTGGGCCTGTCACCGATCCTGACCCAAGAGATCTTTGCCATCCTCAAGAAGCTCAACCAAGACGAAGGCGTCACCATGATGCTGGTGGAACAGAACGCTGCCGTGGCGCTCGATCTGGCCGATGATGGCTATGTGCTCGAATTGGGCCGTATCGTGATGTCGGGCAGCGCCGACAAACTGGCCAATTCAGACGACATCAAGAGCTTCTACCTTGGCCATGCCAACGAAGGTGCCCGCGGCGAACGCCGCTGGAAGCGCCGCAAGACGTGGAGGTAACACCCATGACCCGGCACGACAAAATCCCCGCAATGGTGACAGTCAAAGGCACCGCCATCAATGCAGAACCGGGCTCGCGCCCGGTGCTCGTGGACGGGGCCGATACGATCCCGCGCCTGTTTCAACACCGCTGCAAACAAGACCCCGCCCGCGTGGCGCATCGCGAAAAGACCTTGGGCATCTGGCGCGCCTTTTCGTGGGACGACTACTGGAACCATGCGAAATGGATCGGTCTTGGCCTCAAGCGGCTGGGCCTGAAACGCGGCGACGTGGTGCAGATCCTGTCAGAAGACCGCAAGGAATGGCTCTATTTTGATATGGGCATTCAATGCGTGGGCGGCATTGCCTCGGGGATTTACACCACCGATGCCGCGACGCAGGTGGCCTATATTCTCAAAGACAGCGCCTGTCGCTTTCTCATCGTCGAGAACGAGGAGCAGCTGGATAAATTCCTTGAGATTCCAGACGGCGCGCCCGGTGTGGAAAAGGTGATCATCCTCGAAGAGGAAGGCCTGCACGCCCTTGAAGGGGATCGCTACATGTTCCTGCCCGAGCTGTACGCCTTGGGCCAAGACGAAGAAAAAGCGGCTCCCGGTAGCTTTGAAGCCGAGATCGGGCAAAGCGCGCCTGAGGATGTGGCACTTTTGATCTACACATCCGGCACCACGGGCGCCCCCAAAGGCGCGATGTTGAGCCACGAGAACATCCTCGCGGCCATGCAGGCAGGCCTGCGGGAACTGGCCGTCGAGCCGGGTGCCGAGCAGCTGTGTTTCTTGCCGCTGTGCCATATCTTCGAGCGCAACAACTCAAGCTATTTCCCGCTCGCAGCGCGCTCCATCGTCAACTTCGCCGAAAGCCCGGAAACTGTGTTCGACAACCTGCGCGAAGTCAGCCCACAGAGCTTTTCGGCGGTGCCGCGCGTTTGGGAAAAGGTCTATTCGCGGGTGCTGATCTTGGCACAGGAAGCCACGCCTTTGGGCAGACTGGCCTTCTCATTGGCGATGAAGGCAGGCTTTGCGCGCGCCGACGCGCAGGCGGCGGGCAAATCGCTGGGGCCGATCAAGGGCCTCGCGGTGGGGCTGGCGGATATGCTGGTTTTTCGCAATCTGCGCCAGCTTTTGGGTATGGATCGCCTGAAACAGGGTATTTCCGGAGCAGCCCCGATCAGCCCGGCCCTCTTGCGCTGGTATCGCGCCGTAGGGGTTCCGATCTATGAGGGCTATGGCATGACCGAGAATGCCGCCACTTGCACCGTCAATCGCCCCGCGGCCAACCGACTGGGCACTGTGGGGCCCGTGATGCCGGGCGTCACGGTGCGGATCGCAGATGATGGCGAAATCCAAAGCCACGGCCTGACCAATTTCAAAGGCTACTGGAACCTGCCGGAGAAGACCGCCGAGACCTTTACCGCTGATGGCTGGCTTCGCACTGGCGACATCGGGCGGGTGGATGAGGCGGGCTTTCTCACCATCACTGGGCGTCTGAAAGATATCATCATCACAGCGGGCGGCAAAAACATCACCCCCGCAGAAATCGAAAGCCGCCTGAAGTTCAGCCATTACATCGCAGATGCAGTGGTGATTGGTGACAAGCGCAAATATCTTTCCTGCCTCGTGATGATCGATCAGGAGAACGTGGAGAAATTCGCGCAGGATCATAAAGTGCCCTTCTCGGACTTTGCCTCGCTGTGCCGGGCACCACAGGTGCTGGACCTGATCAAGGCCGAGGTGGATCAGGTGAATATCGAGTTCGCCCGTGTCGAACAAATTAAGGATTTCCGCCTCATTGACGTGCTGCTCACCGCCGAGGACGAAGAGCTGACCGCCACGATGAAGCTGAAACGCGCCACAGTGGAAAAACGCCACAAGGCGCTGATTGATGATATGTATCGTTCATAAGCCCCGCAAAGGATGGGGCAAATCTCAGGGAGGAGACTACATATGAAGACGACATTGAAAGCACTGGCGATCAGCGCCTTTGCCCTTGGTATGGGCGGTGTTGCTCAGGCAGAAACACAGGGCGTGACCCCCACAGAAGTTGTGGTCGGCTCGGTCAGCGACCTGTCCGGCATCTTCGCCGCCGTCGGCGTGCCCGCCGTGAATGGCGCCAATCTGCGCTTTAAGGAAGTCAATGACGCAGGCGGCGTGCATGGTCGCAAGATCAAGTTCATCGTCGAAGATCACGGCTATCAGCTGCCCAAGGCAACTCAGGGCTTTAACAAGCTGATCAACCGCGACGGCGTTTTCGCGATGCTGCTGTCGCTTGGCACGCCGATGAACCTTGCGGGCTTCCAGTTGATGAACCCCAAAGGCATCCAAAATATTTCCCCGCTCAGCTCGGCACGCGAAATGCTGCAAGAGCCGATCGACAACAAGTTCGTTTCCTTCTCCAGCTACTACGATCAGGTGAAGGGCGGCTTGGCCTATCTGTCGAGCACCTACGGACTCAAGAAAGTCTGCGCGATGTATCTGCCGACCGACTTCGGCAAGGAAATCGCGACATCGGCCAAGGAGCAGGCGGCGACTTTTGGAATGGAGTTCGTCTCTGAGACCACCCACAAGCCCGACGAGCAAGATTTCGTTGGTGCGGTGCAGAAACTGCGCGCCGATGGCTGTGAAGTTGTCGCCATGGCGCTCGGTGTGCGCGCAGGCATCACCGTGGTCGGCACCGCCAAGCAGCTTGGCTGGACCGAAGCGAAGTTCCTCAACACCTCTGCTGGCTTCCTCGAAGTTGTCGCCGCCGTTCCCGGCGGTGTGACCGAAGGCCTCTATGCCGCGGCTGGCTGGCAGGACATGGTGGGTCGTATGGACCTGCCCGCCGTCAAAGCCTTCGCAGAGGCCTATCAGGCCGCCTATAGCCAACCCGCCTCGGGCTTTGGCATGCTGGGCTACACCGGAGCCGACACATTCGTGCGCGCCCTCGAAGCGGCAGGCCCTGACCTGACCCAAGAGTCCTTCCGCGCTGGAATGGAAAGCCTCAACTATGACAGCGAGCTTTTGGGCACCACGATTAACTTCACCACCGGCTCTCATCAGGGCGCCAATGACGTGATCATCTCGGTCGTCGAAGGCGGTATTTGGAAGATGGTTGGCAAGCAATAAGCCAACTTGAAGACCCCCCCTAAAGGGAGCGCTTCGGCGCTCCCTTTTTTCTTGGGCAAAACGGCGTTTTCAAAGCGGCGCCCCCCTCGTTAGCGCAAGCATGATTCGTGTTCGGGCAATTTTATTGCGCCAAACCTCTTGATTTTGGGTGGAATCGAACAAAGCTGCAAAAAACCTTTGTTTCCAAACTGCTTGAAATTTGGGCGGATTTTTGCCGAGTGGCCGCTGCCAAGCCCAAGTGAGAGCGCGAATTTTCCACAAATTTACAAAATTCACAGCCGCAAGTGAAAGAAATTTACAGAAAAAGACCCTAAAAGAAGATGGTTACAGAAAGTTTAACTTGTGGCACAGGTGACAAAGGGAAGGAGCGCGCGTCGCCTTTGGTGGCGCATGCATGAATAAAGATGAGCTTGAGGGCGCATCTAGAAGGAGAAGCTCATGACTGACAAAACCTATCCGCCATCGGCGGATTTTGTAGCGAAAGCGCATATCACCGCTGACCGCTACCGCGACATGTATGCAGCGTCAGTATCCGACCCCGAGGGTTTCTGGAGCACACACGGCAAGCGGGTCGATTGGATCCGCCCCTATACCCGCGTAAAAAACACATCATTCAAGCCGGGCAATGTCGACATCAAGTGGTTTGAAGACGGCACATTGAACGTCTCGGCCAACTGCATCGACCGCCATCTGGGCACACGCGCCGATCAGGTCGCGATCATCTGGGAACCCGATGATCCCAATGAGCCGGCGCAGCATATCACCTATGCACAGCTTCTGGAGCAAACCTCGCGCATGGCCAATGTCCTCAAGGATATGGGCGTGGGCAAGGGCGACCGCGTTGTGATCTACCTCCCGATGGTGCCGGAAGCCGCCTATGCCATGCTGGCCTGCACGCGGATCGGGGCCATCCACTCCATCGTATTCGCAGGCTTCTCGCCGGACGCGCTGGGCGCACGGATCAATGGCTGTGACGCGAAAGTGGTCATCACCGCTGATCACGCCCCACGGGGCGGCCGCAAGACCCCGCTGAAATCCAACACCGACGCCGCACTCCTGCACTGCAAGGACACGGTCAAGGTTTTGGTGGTCAAGCGTACGGGCGATCAAACCACTTGGGTTGACGGGCGCGACTATGACTACAACGCGCTGGCAGCCGAAGCGTCCCCCTATTGCACCCCCGCCGAGATGAACGCAGAGGATCCCCTCTTCATTCTCTACACCTCTGGCTCCACGGGCCAGCCCAAGGGCGTCGTGCACACCACAGGCGGTTATCTTGTTTACGCAGCGATGACCCATGAATTCACCTTCGACTACCATGACGGCGACATCTATTGGTGCACCGCCGATGTGGGCTGGGTCACGGGGCACAGCTATATCGTCTATGGCCCCTTGGCCAATGGTGCGACAACGCTGATGTTTGAAGGCGTGCCCACCTATCCGGACGCAGGGCGTTTCTGGGCCGTTTGCGAAAAGCACAAGGTGAACCAATTCTACACTGCCCCCACCGCCATTCGCGCGCTCATGGGTCAGGGCACGGATTTCGTCACCAAATACGACCTCTCCTCGCTCAAATTGCTGGGCTCGGTCGGCGAGCCGATCAACCCCGAAGCGTGGAACTGGTATAACGATGTCGTGGGCAAAGGCCGCTGCCCCATCGTCGATACCTTCTGGCAAACCGAAACCGGGGGCCACATGCTCACGCCTCTGCCGGGGGCCACTGCGCTCAAGCCCGGTGCGGCACAGACGCCGTTCTTTGGCGTGCAGCCTGTGGTATTGGACCCACAATCCGGTGCCGAGATCACCGAGACCGCCTGCGAAGGCGTGCTCTGCATCAAGGACTCGTGGCCGGGTCAGATGCGGACGGTCTGGGGCGATCACGAGCGCTTTGAAAAGACTTATTTCGGCGATTACAAAGGCTACTACTTCTCCGGTGATGGATGCCGCCGTGACAAGGATGGCGATTACTGGATCACGGGACGCGTCGATGACGTGATCAACGTCTCTGGGCACCGCATGGGCACCGCCGAAGTCGAATCCGCCCTCGTGGCGCATCAAAAAGTCGCCGAAGCGGCTGTGGTCGGCTATCCCCATACAATCAAGGGTCAGGGCATCTACGCCTATGTCACCTTGATGAATGGCGTCGCCCCCACCGAAGAGCTCCGCAAGGAGCTGGTGACATGGGTGCGGAAAGAGATCGGTCCGATTGCTTCGCCTGATCTCATCCAATGGGCGCCCGGCCTGCCAAAGACCCGCTCCGGCAAGATCATGCGCCGCATTCTGCGGAAGATCGCCGAAAACGACTTTGGCGCTCTGGGCGACACGTCGACACTGGCCGATCCGTCGGTGGTGGATGACCTCATCAACAACCGGATGAACCGGGTCTGATCAGATGGGAACTGACACCATGAGCAAAGCTGCCGTTTTGATCCTTCTTGGCCCACCCGGCGCCGGGAAGGGCACCCAAGCGCGGATGCTTGAAGAGGACTTTGGCCTCGTTCAGCTGTCGACGGGCGACCTTTTACGCGCGGCTGTTGCCGCGGGCACCGAAGCAGGCCAGCGCGCCAAAGCGGTGATGGAAGCAGGCCAGCTTGTCTCTGACGATATCGTGCTGGCGATCTTGCAAGACCGCATGGCCGAGCCAGACACAGCCAAGGGGATTATCCTTGACGGATTTCCCCGCACTGCAGGCCAAGCAGAGGCGCTCGACGGGCTCCTCGCAACCGCAGGCCAAGAAGTGACTGCCGCAATCAGTCTAGATGTGGTAGATGAAGCAATGGTTGCCCGCGTATCTGGTCGCTACACCTGCGCCAAATGCGGCGAAGGCTACCATGACGAATTCAAGAAACCAGCTCAGGCTGGGACTTGTGACAAATGCGGCGGCGCGGATTTCAAACGTCGCGCCGACGATAATGCCGAAACGGTGCGTGAGCGGCTGAATGCCTATCATGCCCAGACGGCGCCACTGATTGCCTATTATGGCGAGAAGGGCGTGCTGAAATCGGTCGACGCAATGGGACCCATTGCCGACATCCGTGCTGCACTGTCCCAGATCGTCAAAACCGCGTCGGTGTAACGAAGGGGGCCCGTGTTCTTTCGACGCGGGCTGGAGAAACAAGGAAGGGAGTGTAACAAATGGCGGACAACTCATCGTCCAACGCCTACTGGGCGGCCAACGTGCGGATCATTATGATTTCGCTGGCCATCTGGTTCGTCTGTTCATTCGGGTTGGGGATCATCCTGCGCCCAATGATTTCGGGTATTTCGGTCGGCGGAACCGACCTCGGGTTCTGGTTTGCCCAGCAAGGGTCGATCATTATCTTCATCGCGCTGATCTTCTTTTATGCATGGCGCATGAACAAACTCGATGCTGAACACGGCGTCGAGGAATAAGGGAAGGGACAGTTAATCATGGATCAGTATACTCTGAACCTCCTGGTCGTGGGTGCGTCCTTCGCACTCTACATCGGGATCGCGATCTGGGCCCGCGCGGGCACGACCGCTGAATTCTATGCCGCTGGCCAGGGCGTTCCCCCGGTTATGAACGGTATGGCAACTGCGGCTGACTGGATGTCGGCAGCTTCCTTCATCTCGATGGCTGGCCTCATCGCCGCTGTTGGCTATGGCAACTCGACCTTCCTCATGGGCTGGACTGGTGGTTACGTGCTTTTGGCGCTGCTGCTCGCTCCTTACCTGCGGAAATTCGGCAAGTTCACCGTGCCGCAGTTCATCGGGGACCGCTTCTACAGCCGGTCGGCGCGCCTCGTGGCCGTTGTCTCGCTCATCGTGATCTCCGTCACCTACGTGATCGGTCAGATGACCGGTGCTGGCGTTGCTTTCTCACGCTTCCTTGAAGTTCAGTCCTCGACGGGTCTGTGGATCGCTTCGGGCATCGTGTTCATCTACGCCGTTCTCGGCGGGATGAAAGGCATCACCTACACGCAGGTCGCACAGTATTGCGTGCTGATCATCGCCTATACCATTCCGGCGGTCTTCATCTCGCTGCAACTGACTGGCAACCCGATCCCGGGTCTGGGCCTCTTCTCGACCCATACCGAGTCTGGCCTGCCGCTCTTGTCGAAACTCGACGAGATGGTCACTGCACTGGGCTTCAATGACTACACCAACCTGCATGGTTCGACCTTCAACATGTTCCTCTTCACCCTGTCGCTGATGATCGGTACCGCGGGTCTGCCCCACGTGATCATTCGCTTCTTCACGGTGCCGAAGGTTGCCGACGCGCGCTGGTCTGCGGGCTGGGCATTGGTCTTCATCGCGCTGCTTTACCTGACGGCTCCTGCCGTGGGTGCAATGGCACGTTTGAACATCATCGACACCATCTACAAGGACGGCACCAATTCGGCGCCTGTGCTCTACGAAGAGCGTCCCAACTGGATGAAGAACTGGGAAGTCACCGGTCTTCTGAAGTATGAAGACAAGAATGGCGACGGCCGTATCCAGTACTACAACGACAAGTCGGAAGGCTTCAAAGCCACCGCCGAAGCCAATGGCTGGGCTGGCAATGAATTCACCTTCAACAACGACATCCTCGTTCTGGCAAACCCGGAAATCGCGAACCTGCCCGGTTGGGTAATCGCGCTGATCGCGGCAGGCGGCCTTGCGGCAGCTCTGTCCACGGCTGCGGGTCTTCTGTTGGCCATCTCTTCGGCCATCAGCCATGACTTGATCAAAGACACGCTGAACCCGAACATCTCGGAAAAGGGCGAGCTTCTGGCCGCACGTATCTCGATGGCGGGCGCAATCTTGGTGGCGACCTTCCTCGGTCTGAACCCACCCGGCTTTGCGGCGCAAACCGTGGCTCTGGCCTTCGGTCTGGCAGCGGCAACGATCTTCCCGGCACTAATGATGGGCATCTTCTCGAAGCGCATCAACTCCACCGGGGCGACCTTGGGCATGTTGACAGGTCTGGTTGTGACCTGCGTCTACCTGTTCACATATCTTGGCTGGTTCTTCATTCCGGGCACCAACATGCTCGACAACGTTCCTGCCAACTACCTCTTCGGCGTCCCGCCAGCGGCCTTCGGCCCGATCGGCGCACTGTTGAACTTCGCTGTGGCTTACATCGTTTCCTCGATGACCGCCGCACCGCCGAAAGAAGTACAAGACCTCGTTGAATCGATCCGCGTTCCAAAAGGCGCGGGCGCTGCAACCGGTCACTAAGACCTCTCGCGCCTCCGGGGAAACTCGGGGGCGCACCCCCACTACCGATTGGACGAACGGCCATGCCACAGACCCTTGCGTCGATCATCGCCTTTATCGAAACCGTCCACCCCTACGACACACTGCCGAAAAACGAACTGGCGCGGGTCGCCGGTTCCTTTGTCCGCAGTCTCAAGTCCAAAGGCGAAACCGTCTATGACGCCGGATCAGCCATAGACGGGCTGTTCATCGTCGAGCGCGGCCAAATCCAAGTCACCGAAGTGAATGGCGATGTGATCTCGCTCTTGGGGCCTCGCAACAGCTTTGGCGAGCGCGGCTTGATGCGCGGGGGCGTTGCAGTCACTACTGCGACGGCCAGCGAAGACAGCCAGCTTCTGAGGTTGCCCGCCGCCGAGTTTCATCGCCTTGTCGCCGCGATCCCTTCCTTTGAACGCTTCTTCACGCGCGGGCGCGGTGCGGCGCTGCGCGGACAGGATTTCACCACCCGCAAAGTCGAAGAGATGATGGCGCGCCGTCCGGTTGTCATCGCCCCCGACGCCACCGTGACCGATGCCGCGCGCGCCATGCGCGACAACCGCGTGTCCTCGCTCGGAATCGTCGAGGGCACCCAGTTTCTGGGCATCGTCACCACGCGGGACATGACCAATAAAGTTCTGGCCGACAGCCTCTCGCCCTCGACACCCGTGCGCGCCGTGATGACCCCCAACCCCCTCACGCTTACGCCCTCGTCACTTGGCTCGGATGTGTTGCACCTGATGCTTGAACGCTCCATCGGGCATTTGCCCGTGGTCGAAGGCCAAACACTCGTCGGCATGGTTACGCAAACCGACCTGACGCGGTTTCATGCCGTGGGCTCTGCTCAATTGGTGCGCGACGCAACGCGGGCAGAAACAGTGGCGGATCTGGCCGCCGTCACCGCGCATATTCCGCGCTTGCTGCTCAATCTGGTGGGCAGCCATACGCCGCATGAAATTGTCACCCGCCTGATCACCGATATCGCAGACACCGTCACCCGCCGCCTGATTGCCATGGCCGAAGACACTCTGGGGCCTGCGCCTGTGCCATGGCTCTGGCTCGCTTGCGGCAGTCAAGGCCGCCAAGAACAAACTGGTGTTTCCGATCAAGACAACTGCCTGATGATCGACGATACCGCGACCGAGGCCGACATGGCCTATTTCGCCGCTTTCGCCAAAATCGTCTCGGATGGGCTGGATGCCTGCGGCTATGTCTATTGCCCCGGCGAAATGATGGCGACAACGCCGCGCTGGTGCCAACCCATGCGGGTCTGGCGCGAATATTTCCGCAGCTGGATCGCCACACCTGATCCGATGGCCCAGATGCTCGCTTCGGTCATGTTCGACCTGCGCCCCATCGCTGGCGAAACACGGCTCTTTTCAAACCTGCAAGAAGAGACCTTGAGCATGGCGGCGCGCAACACGATTTTCGTGGCGCATCTGGTGTCCAACAGCCTCAAACACACCCCGCCCCTTGGCTTGCTGCGCGGCTTTGCCACGATCCGCTCGGGCGAGCATAAAGACACGCTCGACATGAAGCACAATGGTGTGGTCCCGATCACCGATCTGGCGCGGGTCTATGCACTCTTGGGCAAGATCGAGCCCGTGAACACCCGCGCCCGGCTGGAAGCGGCAGAAGCGGCAGGCATCATATCGCCCTCTGGCGCGCGCGATCTGATTGACGCCTATGACCTGATCGCCGAAACCCGGCTGGAAAACCAAGCCCGCCAAGTGCGAA
>DOOI01000014.1:0-223 GCA_003512825.1 Paracoccaceae bacterium
AGGCACAGGCCGCGATGGCCGCGTGATGAAAGATGACGTGGCGCGCGCTGCTGCTGCGGCCTCCACGGCGGCTCCCGCTGCCGCCGCCATCCCGCGCGCCCCGGTGCCCGCCGATGACGCGGCGCGCGAAGAGCGCGTAAAAATGACCCGTCTGCGCGCCACAATCGCCCGCCGCCTGAAAGACGCTCAAAATACCGCCGCCATGCTCACCACCTATAACGAG
>DOOI01000014.1:548-13861 GCA_003512825.1 Paracoccaceae bacterium
AAACTCGGCTTCATGTCCTTCTTCGTCAAAGCCTGCACCCACGCCCTCAAAGAGGTGCCAGAGGTGAACTCCGAAATCGACGGAAACGACATCGTCTACAAGAACTATGTCCACATGGGCGTCGCTGTCGGCACCCCAACGGGCCTCGTGGTTCCGGTCGTCCGCGACGCCGATCAAATGGGCTTTGCCGCCATCGAAAAGAAAATCGCGGAACTGGGCATCCGCGCCCGCGACGGCAAACTCTCGATGGCCGATATGCAGGGTGGCTCTTTCACCATCTCCAACGGGGGCGTGTATGGCTCGCTGATGTCCTCGCCCATCCTGAACACGCCACAATCGGGCATCCTCGGCATGCACAAGATCCAAGACCGCCCCGTCGTGGTGAACGGCCAGATCGTCATCCGCCCGATGATGTATCTCGCCCTGTCATATGACCACCGTGTCGTGGACGGCAAAGGCGCCGTGACCTTCCTCGTTCGCGTCAAGGAAGCGCTGGAAGATCCCCGCCGCCTGCTGATGGATCTCTGATCACAAATCCAGACCCCGCCCTCCCTTAGGGCGGGGTTCCCCTTGGGTCGCGCGACCGCACCCGTGCGCCCACACCGCCTGAGGTGTCCTTTCATGACCCCCGAACTCACCGCCCTCGCCCTTGCCGGTCTTCTCCAAGCCGCTCAATTCGCGCTTTATTCCGTGCTGGCCAATCTTCAGGTCGGCCCGAAATACGCCATGGGCCCAAGGGACGCACCCCGCCAGCTCACCGGAGCAGCAGGCCGGGCCCAGCGTGCGTTGAACAACCATTTCGAAGGGCTGATCTTTTTCACCATCGCTGTCACCGTGATCACCCTCTCGGATAAATCCTCCGGTCTCACAAATCTCTGCGCCGCGACTTACCTCATGGCACGCGTGGCCTATGTGCCCGCGTATCTGCTGGGCCTCAGCCCGTGGCGCTCGCTGATCTGGTTTGTCGGCTTCGGCGCCACTGTCACGATGCTCTTGCACTCTTTGGTCTGATCTCATGCCCACCGCGCCTGCTTCTCCCCTCCCCGAAAAGGCCGCTGTCGTCGCCTGCATGCGGAACGAGGGGCTGTTTGTCTTGGAGTGGCTCGCCTATCACCTTGAAATCGGCTTTGACCGCGCCGTGGTCTGCACCAATGATTGCACCGATGGCTCTGATACCCTGCTCGATCTCCTTGCCGAGCGCGGCCTTGTCACCCATCTTCGCCACAACCCAGCCCCCGGCCAAGCCCCCCAAGACAGCGGCATCCGCGCCGCGCTCCCCGCGCTGGACGGCTCAGACATCACATGGCTTCTCTTCATCGACGCCGATGAGTTTCTCAACATCCGCTTGGGCAAGGGATATCTCGCAGATCTCCTCGACGTCGCAGGCGACAGTGACGTGATTGCGCTAGCATGGCGCTTCTTCGGCAATGCAGGCCTTGCGGATTGGCCCCATGCCGGGCCCGGCGGCTCTGTTCTGGATACCTTCCAACGCGCCGAGGCCGCAGCCGACCCCGAGCACGTGAACTTCAAGTCGCTCTTCCGCCGCGCCGCCTTCGCCCATGCCCATGACCATATGCCCCAAGCCCCCCGCATCCCCCAACCGCGGGTCGTCAACGCCTTGGGCGCCCCGCTCGACAACCGCCAACTGCTCTCTCACCGCAAGTTTCGCAAATACCAGCCCCTCGACCGCGCCCTATGCCTCGACGCGGCCTGCCTCAATCACTACGCCGTCAAATCCGACGACCTCTTCGTGCTGAAAAATCCGCGTGGCGATGGGCAAAACGGCCCCAACACCTACCAACGCTATTTCTTGGGCTGGAAATGGCACCGTGCCGCCAATCAAAATGCGATCCAAGAGCGCTCCATCCTGCGCCACATGCCCGGCACAACGCGTCGCTTGGCCGCTTGGCGCGCTGATCCCGCCATCGCTGCGGCAGAAGCTGCCTGCGCCCGCTGGTTTTCCGAGACCAAAACTGCCATCCTGACGCCCCAACGCCGCGCCGCATGGACCTACGCGGAGGCCTCCTGACGTCATGACGCAACCCATACGCAACCCATACGTAAATCATACGGCTCAAAATTGGAGAAAATCCCATGGCAACCTTTGATGTGATCGTGATCGGCGCCGGCCCCGGCGGCTATGTCTGCGCCATCCGTTGCGCCCAACTCGGCCTGAAAGTCGCCTGCGTCGAAGGCCGCGAGACGCTGGGCGGCACCTGCCTGAACGTCGGCTGCATCCCCTCCAAAGCGCTCTTGCATGCCTCCCACCAACTGCACGAAGCCGAACACAACTTCGCAAAGATGGGCCTCAAGGGCAAATCCCCCTCGGTGGATTGGAAACAGATGCTCGCCTACAAGGACGAGGTGATCGAAGGCAACACCAAGGGCATCGAATTTCTGTTCAAAAAGAACAAGGTAACCTGGATCAAAGGCTGGGCGTCGATCCCCGCCGCAGGTCAGGTGAAAGTCGGCGACGAGCTGCATGAAGCCAAGTCGATCATCATCGCCTCCGGCTCCGAACCCGCCTCACTGCCCGGCGTCACCGTGGATGAAGAGACCGTCGTCACCTCCACAGGCGCGCTCACCTTGGGCAAGATCCCACGCTCCCTCGCCGTGATCGGCGCAGGCGTCATCGGTCTCGAACTGGGCTCCGTCTATGCGCGCTTGGGCGCAGAGGTGACCGTGATTGAATATCTCGACGCCATCACCCCCGGAATGGATGGCGAAGTGCAAAAGAGCTTCAAGCGCCTTCTTGAAAAACAAGGGCTCAAGTTCATCATGGGCGCAGCAGTGCAAAGCACCGAAACCAAGAAAAACGGCGCGACCGTCCATTACAAACTGAAAAAAGACGACAGCGAGCACTCGCTCGACGCCGATGTCGTGCTGGTCGCCACCGGCCGCCGCCCCTTAACCACCGGCCTTGGCCTCGACACACTGGGCGTCACTCTGAGCAAACGCGGCCAAATCGAAACCGACGCGCATTGGCAAACCTCTGTCAAAGGCATCTATGCCATCGGCGACGCCATCGATGGGCCCATGCTGGCCCATAAAGCCGAAGACGAAGGCATGGCCGTCGCGGAAGTCGTCGCAGGCAAACATGGCCATGTGAACTACGCCGTCATCCCCGGTGTGATCTACACCCACCCCGAAGTCGCCAATGTCGGGGCCACCGAAGAGCAACTCAAAGCCGAAGGCCGCGCCTATAAGGTTGGCAAGTTTTCCTTCATGGGCAATGGCCGCGCCAAAGCCGTCTTCGCAGGCGATGGCTTCGTCAAAATTCTCGCAGACAAAGACACCGACCGCATCTTGGGCTGTCACATCATTGGCCCAGCAGCAGGCGATCTGATCCATGAAGTCTGTGTCGCAATGGAATTCGGCGCCTCTGCCCAAGACCTCGCGCTCACCTGCCACGCTCACCCCACCTTCTCCGAAGCGGTGCGCGAAGCAGCACTGGCCTGCGGCGATGGCGCGATCCACGCCTAACCCCAGCGCCCATCCTAAGGCCGTTGCAACGGCCTTAGGAAGCGGTTTGCAAACCGCTTGAAAGCGCCTTGCAAGGCGCTTTCCCCAGTCCTGATGATGCGCTTACCAAAACGTCTCCTGCGCCCGCGCGGGCCAAGCCGCGTCAAAGGCGGTGCCATCAACGTCACCTTGTGTCATCTCACTCAGGATCGCCCCCAGAGATGGAACCCGCTCCGCCTCATTGCGCCCCCAGATCCCTGCCCGCATCAGCGCCTTGGCACATTGCGCGTAGATCTCTGCAATCTCCACCACAATCACCGTTGCAGGCCGCTTACCAGCCTTCTCGAACCGCGCCACCAATCCGGCATCATCGGTGATCCGGGCCCGGCCATTCACCCGCACCACACTCATCTCGCCCGGCACCATGAACATCAGCGAAATCCGCGGATCGCCAATTAGGTTTCGTAGCGTATCAAGCCGATTATTCCCGCGCCAATCTGGCATCGCCAAAGTGCCGGGATCCAGTTCCAGCACAACCGGGCCATCATCGCCCCTCGGGCTGGCATCGGTGCCCTCCGGTCCCACACTTGCCACCACCACGAAACGCGACGCCGCGATCCATTGTCGATAGGCTGGCGTCATGCGCCGCGCGACCTTTCTCAATGAATTCGCGGAAGCCGCCCCATAAAGCGCCTCCAACGCCTCAATATCGTCAAGCCAGCGCAAAGCCCGCCTCCACCAGCAACGCCTCCGAGGCGGTTTCCACCTCATGCTCCAAGCGCTCCATGAAGACATCGCGCTCCAGTCCTGCCTCAATCACCGGCAAGAACTCAACCACTGCCACCCCAGGATTTTTCAAAATGCCGCGCTTTGACCAGAAGACCCCCACATTGGTCGACACCGGAGCACAGCTCTGCCCCAACTGCTCATAGAGCAGCCCCGTGCCCACCTTATAGGGCCTCTTTTCTCCGGGCGGCACCCGCGTGCCCTGGGAATAGATGATCAATTGCCCCGGCTTGGACAGCCCCGCCGCCACATCCTTGAGCATCTTGCTGATCGCCAGACCCCGCTTGCCACGGTTCACCGCCACACAGCCGATCCGCATCCCGTAAAGACCGATTACCGGCGTCCACAAGATCTCGCGCTTCATGATGAACTTGCCCGAAGGGATCGCGTTGAAAATCATCAAAATATCGAGAAAGCTCTGATGCTTGGCCGCGATCAGCACCGCCCCCTGCGGTGGCGTGCCCCGCACCTCGCAACGAATTCCCACCATCCAACGCGCCGTCCAGAACACCCAGCGACAATAGGCCTTGCACCCCCGCCGTGCCCCTTCCGGGCTCCACAATGCCAGCGGCATGTAAAGCAGGCCAATCACCACCAGCATGGGATAGACTTGCAACTCGAACAGGATCGAACGTATCCACCGCATCAGGTCAACTCCCGCAAAACACGCCGCGCCGCCGCCGAAGTCGCGACAAAGGCCACCCCTGCGCCCAAAACCGGGATCACCAGCGGCAGCACCCAATGCCAGCCGCGATACCCAAGTCCGGTCAAAAATCCACCCGCCTCCTGCGCCGACGGCAAAAGCCAAACCGCAACAAGCCCAAATGCCACGCCAATCCCCGCACCACTCAAAGCGCGCAGAGTAAACCGCCGCACAAAGGCCTGCGCGATATAGCCATCCTGTGCGCCCACGAGGCGCAGAACGGCAATCACCTGAGCATTCGCCGCCAAAGCCGCCTGCGCCGCCAAAGTGATCATCGCCGCCGTTGTTGCCCCGATCAGCAGGATCGACAAAAGCCCCAAAATCCTCAGCCTGCTCGCCGCTTGCACCAAAGGCGCGCGCCATCGCGTGTGATCATCCAACACCGCACCGGGCACTTCCGCAGTCAGCCGCAATCGCAACCCCTGCGGATCAAACCCTGTGCTCTCCTCCACCACTTCGATCAGCTGCGGCACAGGCAGCGTATCGAGTGGCAAATTCGGACCAAACCATGGCTCCAAAAGCGCCGCCGCTTCCTCTGCGGGAATAGCCCGCGCTTGTGCCACGCCCGGCGTGGCCTGCAAAATTCGTAGCACGGCCTCGGTTTGTGCCGCCCGCTCCTCCGCTGGAGCAGAGATCCGAATAGTCGACGACCGCGCCAACTCCTCCGACCAGCGCGCCGCCAACCGCCCCGACGCCAAGGATAACGCCAAGGCAAATACCGCCAAAAACGCCATCGCCCCAGCTGCAAAAGTGGTCAACCGCGCGGTAAATCCCGTCGGCGGCACCAATCTATCCGCTTGAGGATCGCCAATGACCAACGCCACCCCCTCGGCCAAAATCGCGCGCAGCCGGGTCATAGATCTGCCCCCGCCAGTTGCAGCCGCCGATTGGAAATCCGCAACACCCGCGTTTGCACTTGGCTCTTGGCTGCGCGGATCAGGTTTAGATCATGGGTCGCCACCAAGATCGTCGTGCCCATCCGGTTCAATTCCACCAACAATTGCAACAAACGCTGCGACATTTCCCAGTCGATATTCCCCGTAGGCTCATCCGCCAAAACCACTTCCGGCTGCATGATCACCGCCCGCGCCAAAGCGGCCCGTTGCCGTTCACCCCCCGAGAGTTCGGCAGGCCGCGCATCCGCGCGCGCGCGCAACCCAACCCAAGCCAAAAGTTCATCAAGATTGGCCAATTGATCTGCACTGTCACGGCCCGAAACGGTCAAAGGCAGCGCCACATTATCCGCCACACTCAAGTGATCAAGAAACTGCACATCCTGATGCACCACCCCGATACGCCGCCGCATCAAGGCCACATCATCGCGCCCCAGCCCCCGCACATCCTGCCCAAACAGCCGCACCTGCCCTGCCGTTGGCCGCAACGCACCATAGCACAGCTTGAGAAACGTGGTTTTCCCCGCGCCTGACGGCCCGGTCAGAAAATGAAACGAGCCAGGCTGTACCTTCAGCGAGATATCGCCAAAGAGTTCCCCCCCGCCATAACTCATTGCAACCCGGTCTAGCTCGATCACGCAGCCCCCTTGCCCCCGCCTGCCGCAGGTCTGCCCCTTCTTGCCCTCTTCGCAAACGACATGCAACGATAGCCATGCGGCGCAGGCGGCTTTGCACTTTTCCACCAAAGCGTTAAACCCTATGCTGTAAGTGGTGTTGCGAGTTTAGGGGAACGTCCGGTGGGTTACGGGGCCAGGGGTGTCGAGATGCGGATTATTTGCCCAAATTGCGGGGCGCAATACGAGGTACCAACCGACGTGATCCCAGAAGTGGGTCGCGACGTGCAATGTTCCAATTGCGGAACCACCTGGTTTCAACGCCACCCAAGCCAAGACCGAGACCTCGCAGAGGAACTCGGCGAAAACCCTGTGCGCGACGATTGGTCCAACCCCACTCCAGAACAAAGCGCCGCCCCCTCTTCCGAACAAGCGCCAGACCCCACCCCGGAGAGTGAAAACCATGCGGCCTCAAACGCCGACCTGCCGCCGCTGGATGAGAATTACGACGAAGATTACGACGCCGCCCCAAGCGTCAAGCCCGCTGCCGCCCTGCGTCGCCAACTTGACCCCGCCGTTGCCGATCTCTTGCGCGAAGAAGCCGAGCGCGAAGCCCGCGCCCGCGCCGCAGATCTCGCACAAGCCGATCCGCTCGAATCCCAGCCCGATTTCGGCCTCGAACCCGAAGACGAGCTAAGCCGCCAACAGCGCGAAGCGCGCGAACGGATGTCTCACCTGAAAGGCGAGGCACCGCCGCCGCGCAACATCCCGCGCCCGCCGGTTCAGGCCGAAGCGCCCCCCGCTCCGCCGATCAACCCCGCGTCTCGACGCGAGCTTTTGCCCGATATTGACCAGATCAATTCCACCCTGCGCGGCGCGACGGAAAAGCGGCCAGCCCAAGCCGACGATCACGAAACCCCCGGCGAGACCAAACGCCCCCCCCAAGACGCCGCTGCCACAACAAGCGGCTTCCGTCGGGGCTTTCTTGTCTCGCTGCTCTTGGCGGTTGCGGTGGCGCTGCTCTACATCTACGCACCGCAGCTCACCGAACTGGTCCCCGCACTTGGCCCGCTCGTCGCCAAAGCCACTCAAACTATCGACGTTGCGCGCCTCTGGCTTGATGGTCAGGCACAACAGTTGCTGACATGGCTCGACAGCCTCGCCTCTGGTGGCAGCTGATCGAGCCAATCAATGCCGAGAAAACCATCTAGGCGGGGCTAGTTCAGGTCAATACCGCTCCAAGAGACGCTTGAGATAGTCCAATTCCACCTCCGGCCGCACGGTTTCGCCGGAGCGGCGGCGAATTTGATCCAGCAAGTCCTGCGCCCGGCGATACACATCCTCGCCCTGCAAGATATTCTCTTCCGACCCCGTCACCTGCCCCTGTGCGCCCGAGCGCCGCCCCAGCGGATCGCGCTGATTGCCTTGCGGGTTGCCCGCAGCTTGGCCGTTCTGCCCCCGGTTCTGCCGCTGATCTTCGGCCATAGCCCGACCCAAGCCACGGATACCTTCCCGCAGGGCTTCCATCGCCTCGGCTTGCCGATCAATGGCCTCTGCCAAATCGTTTTGCCGCAAGGCCTCTTCGGCGCCTTCCATCGCACCATCCGCGCGGCCCAATGCTTCTCGCGCAGCATCCCCCGCCTCTGTGCCCGCCCCCGGCAAATTGCCGCGCTGACGGTTCAACTCTTTGCGCAACGCTTGCTGGCGTTCGCTCAAACTGCCTTGCAAATCTCCCGGCGCATCACCAGCCTGCCCATTTTGTGCCTGCCCATCCTGAGCCTGCCCATCCTGCGCTTGACCGCCCTCAGCGTGCCCTCTTTCACCAGATTGCGCGCCTGACTGATCACCAGACCCTTCACCGGGTTGCTCGCCCTGTCCCTGCGCCTGCCCTTCGCCGCCTTGCCCTTCGTGGCTTTGCCCCCGGCCTTGGCCTCCATTGCGCCCTTCATTACCTTGAGCATTGCCGCGATTGGCGCCGGGATTGAACTGTTCTTGCAAATCCCGAAACGCGCGGTCCGACAGGCCTTGCTGTTGGCGCAGGGTCTCGGCCAAGCCCTCCATTGCCTGTTCGCTCGGTGAATTGCCGCCTTGGCCGCTATTCTGCCCCTGCGTGACGCGCATATTCTCCATCAAACGCTGCAATTCTTCCAAGGCCTGCTGCGCTTCCGCCATCCGGCCTTCTTCCATCAGCTTCTGGATTTCATCCATCATCTTTTGCAGATCGTTTTGCGTCATCTGCATGGCATTTGGGTCCGACAGATTATTCTCGGCCATATCCTGATCGGGGTTATTCTCCGCATCGCGCCGGGCTTGTTGGGCCAACTGGCGCAAATAATCATCCGTCGCGGCGCGCAATTCCTGCATCAGCCGCGCGATTTCCTCCTCCGATGCACCGTTCTTCATCGCCTCATTGAGCCGCTGTTGCGCCTCTCGCATCCGGGTAAGCGCCGTGTCGATATCGCCCTCTTCCAACTCGATGGCAAAGGCCCACATCGCCTTGGCAATCTCGTCTTGCTGCTCCACGCTCAGCCCGTAGCTGGCATACCCTTCCAGCCGCCGCACAATGGATCTCAGCCGCAGGAAATCCGTCTCTCGTTTGAAAACCCCTTCACTCGGCCGGGCTGACACCGCGCGAAGCACCTGCGTCACCCGCGCCGCATTCTCGCGCGACCACAACAGATCGCGCCGCATCTCTATGATCGACCCCGCCAGCGGGTCAAAAAAGCGCCGCGCCCGCAACGGCATCTCAATCGGGGCCGCCTGCCCCTCTTGCCCAACAGCATCTGTCACACGCAACGTCACTGTCACTGGCAAATTCGCCCAAGGATGCTCGCTGAAATCCTCAACCAGCTTTTCCGAAAAATCCGCCCGAGACCCCGCGATCGGCAATGGCAGCGCCACTTCAATCGCCGGGCGCGCCTCGGGGGTAACAGACAGGCCAAAACGGCGATCGACAGCAGCCAAATCCAACTCGATCCGCGCCACTCCTGCCACCACGCCGAAATCATCACGCGCCTCAAACGGCAGGCTCAACACCCCATCCGCGCTGGCTTCCGCTGCCCCAACCGGGCGCACATCTGGCACCGCATCAGGCATCACCGTCACCGCCCAGCGCCGCCCGCCCTTGCCCATTATTTCAATCGTTCCCGCCTTAGCCACGGTGAATTCCTGCACCGCCTCGCTTGCAGGGGGCACCTCGCGCCGCTCCGAAACCGTCTCGGCCAGCGTGAGTGCCCCAACCTCTCCATAAAGCCGCAGCATAACCGACGCGCCCTCAGGCACGGCCACGCTCTCCCCCAGATCCGCCATGTAAAGCACTGGCAACCCGGTGTGCTCAGGTGGGCTAATCCACCCCTCCCACGCCGGACCCGCCATCAAGGCCGCATCGCCGCGGCCCGGCGTCATCTCAGCCACCGAACTGATCCGCCCAAGCGAACCAAATACCACCGCCACCGCCAAGGCCGCCAATGCCACATACCGCAATGCAAAGGGGTCTTGCCGCGACAGGCGCAAATCCGGGTCCACCGCCCGCGCGCTTGCGGCCCGGGACGCCATCCGCGCCACATGCGCCCGCCACACAGCCTCCGAAGCCACGTCACCCGCGCCCACCGCCTGCCGATCACTCAACGCGGCCAAGGGCCGCCCCGGCATCGTCGCATCAAGCCGCTCTACTGCATCTGCATATCTTGGCCGCGCAAACCGACGCACCCCCGCGCCCAAAGCCCAAAGCGCGCCACCAAGCCACAGCACAGCCGCGCCCCATACCACTTCGACTGCCAGAAAATCCTGCACCCCAAGCATCAACAGCGCCAAAGCCGCAATCAACACCGTCCACAGCGGCCAGAATGCGCGCACCAAAGCCTCGGCCCAAAGCCCCCAAAGCGTGAGCCGCAAAGGCCACGTCAGGTGTTTGAGAACGTCCCGCTCAGATCCCGTCATGCATTCTCCCAAAGCGGCAACGCGATTTGGGCCCGCACAGTGGCCCTCGCGTTACAACCATTCAGGAATGGTATCTCGCTTTATCATTTCGTCAAAGCTTGGCCGCGCCCGGATGACGGCGAAGTGATCCCCATCCACCAAAACTTCGGGAATGAGGGGGCGGGTGTTGTATTCAGACGCCATAACCGCGCCATAAGCCCCCGCCGAACGGAACGCCACAAGATCCTCCGCCGCGACAGGCGGCAAATCGCGCCCCTTGGCAAAGGTATCACCAGATTCGCAGACAGGCCCCACCACATCCATCGGGGCTTCCTCCACACCGGGGGCAGGCTCCATCACAGGCACAATATCGTGATGCGCGTCATACATTGCCGGGCGCACCAGATCATTCATCGCCGCATCAAGAATGAGAAAACGTCGCCCCTCGCCCTCTTTCACATAGATCACCTGCGACACCAACAGCCCTGCATTCCCAGCAATCAGCCGCCCCGGCTCAATCTCCACCTGACATCCCAAATGCCCGACTTCCTCGCGGATCACCTGTCCCCAATCCAGCGGCAAGGGCGGGGCTTCATTCGACCGTGTATAGGGAATCCCCAAACCACCGCCCAAATCGAGCCGCGAAATCTCATGCCCATCGGCGCGCAACAGCTCGGTCAACTCAGCGACTTTGCGATAGGCCATGCGAAACGGCTCAAGATCGGTCAGTTGACTGCCAATATGCACATCAATACCGACCACTTTCAGCCCCGGAAGCGCCGCCGCGCGCGCATAGACGTCCCGCGCCTTGGCAATCGGAATGCCGAACTTGTTTTCGCTTTTGCCTGTGGCAATCTTCGCATGGGTCTTGGCATCCACATTGGGATTGACCCGCACCGTGATCGGCGCCACCACACCCAGCGAAAGCGCCACCTCATTGAGCACATCCATCTCTGGCTCGCTCTCGACGTTGAATTGCCGAATTCCTCCGGTCAACGCCATCCGCATCTCCTCGCGGGTCTTGCCCACTCCCGAAAACACGATCCGCTCGCCGGGCACGCCTGCGGCCTTGGCGCGGGCGTATTCGCCCCCCGAAACCACATCCATTCCGGCACCTTCCTGCGCCAGAACCTTCAGCAGCGCCACATTGCTCGCCGCCTTCATCGCGTAGCAAACCAAATGGTCCATGCCCTTCAACGCCTCATCAAAAAGGCGGAAATGACGCACCAAAGTCGCGCGCGAATACACATAAAATGGCGTGCCGACAGCGGCAGCAATCTCCGGGATCGCCACGTCCTCGGCGTGCAAGACACCGTTCTTGTAGAGGAAATGATCCATCCCGCAGGCTCCTTCGCTAGGTCGTAAGGCTCATATCATGCGAAAAGGCGCAAACAAGGGGCCGCACGTTGCCCCGCCCCATCACGCCGCTCTGGTCCGCAAAAACAGATAGAGCGGCAGCCCACAACTCACCCCGATACAAAACGTCGCCGGGATCGCCACCAAGGCGCTCCAGTTCCGCCGCGCGTAAACCTCTGCCAAGATCCACACCGTCAGCGTAATCGCCGCAATCGTCAGATCCCATGTCAGCCCTGTCGTCGATGCATTGACATACCACGCATCAATCAGCCCCGAGAGGCCCGTGCCCGTCTCGCGCATATAGCGCAGAAACCACATCATCGGATGCACCGCACCCCAAAGCGCCAAGCCTAGGTAAATCATCCGCAAAACCGACATCAGAGCGCCACTCCCACGCGTAGAACACCCAAAGCAACCCCCGCCGACACCCCGGTTTTCACGCCCTGCGGTGTCACCGTCACTGTGGCTCCGCCCGTTGGCCGCAGGGGCGGCGGCTCACCACCGCATCCCGCCACGGCGATGACCGCGCACAGCCCCAGCAGTCTCAGCACGGCTTATCTCCGCAATATTTCACACCCAGCTTGGCCGTTCCGCTGATCACAAGTCCGGGCAACTCGGACGCGGGCCGCTCCGGCGCACCATCTGCACCGCAGCCTGCAACCACCACCAAAGCCAAAAGCGCTATTGTTCCTCGGATCATGCCAGCCTCTTCTTCCAAAGGGTGATTTGCTCCATCACCCGCACAGGTGACGTTCCTCCAAAAGACATGCGCGAGCGCACCGAGTTTTCAACCCCCAGCACGCCGAACACCTCTTGCGTGATCCCTGCATGCACCGCCTGCATCTCGGCCAAGCTGAGATCGGGCAGATCACATCCCTTGGACTCCGCCTTCGCCACCAGCGTGCCAGTCACATGATGCGCGTCGCGGAATGGCAGGCCCAGCGCACGCACCAACCAATCTGCCAAATCCGTCGCTGTGGAAAACCCTGCCCCTGCGGCCTTCGCCATCGTTTCACGATGCGCGGTCATATCGCTGACCATTCCCGTCATTGCAGCCAAGGCCAGCATCAGGTTGTCAGCGGCGTCAAACACCTGCTCTTTGTCCTCTTGCATGTCCTTGGAATAGGTCAGCGCCAGCCCCTTCATCACCATCATCAAGGCCACATTCGCCCCAAAAATCCGGCCAATCTTGGCGCGGATCAATTCCGCCGCATCGGGATTGCGCTTTTGCGGCATGATCGACGACCCGGTGGACCAGCGATCCGACATCCGCACAAACCGGAACTGCGCCGAGGACCAGATCACCAGCTCTTCCGCAAAACGCGACAGATGCATCGCGCAAATCGACGAACAGGCCAAGAATTCCAAGGCAAAATCGCGGTCCGACACGGAATCCAGCGAATTGGCCGTCGGACGGTCAAACCCCAATGCCGCCGCCGTTGCATGCCGATCAATCGGGAAAGATGTCCCCGCCAAGGCCGCCGCGCCCAAGGGGCATTCATTCATCCGCGCCCGCGCATCCTTGAACCGCGACAAATCCCGCGCCAACATCTCGACATAGGCCATCATGTGATGCCCCCA
>DOOI01000195.1 GCA_003512825.1 Paracoccaceae bacterium
ATCAAGGGGCGCGTCCTCGGCCTTGACGCACCGGGCTGGGAAATTCACCGCGTCTGCACCCAAGTTGATATCAAGCGCTGCGAAACACCCCGCACCCAGCTTGTCGCTCTCGGACCCGCCGCAGGCCTCACCCGCCAAGACATCGAAAATTGGTGGGCCGCGTAAAAGATTTTTGCAAAAATCTCCCAAGTCTCTTGCAAGAGACTGTCGCAGAATTTTGCAAAATTCTGCCGCTCTGGCCCCAAGTGCGTCGCCTGCCTCAGCAGCTCAGCTGCCCATCCGCCCCGCCATCCGGCGCGCAGAACAATCGATAGAGCAACGCAATCACCTCAGCCGTGTTTTGATCCGCCAAGGAATAATAGATCACCTTGCCCTCGCGACGGGTCTGCACCAACCCCTCATCGCGCAACCGGGCAAGCATTTGGCTCACCGCCGCTTGCCGCAGGCCCAGCGCATCTTCTAATTCGCCCACCGACTTCTCCCCCGAGCCCAAATGGCACAGGATCATCAATCGGCCTTCATGCGCCAATGTTTTCAGATAGGCCGCTGCCGCTTCTGCGGAACGAGCCATTTCTCCGGGCGGAGCGGGGGCATTAGGCGGGTTGTGCGTGTTCACGAGGCAAACCGTTTTGAAGTCATTTGCCAAACACTAGCACGTCTTTTTCGCCGATGCGAGACCTGCAGCCGCTCCGTCATAGCCAACATCGCCTTGAGCTCAAAACATCCGCACTATCCCAGCCCCCCGCCGGGGCCCGGTTACGAAAAAAAGGGGCGGCCCTTCGGCCACCCCTTAGATTGTTGGTCATCCGCTCCGCGCCCTGCGGAAAGGCGAGGGATCCCATGAACAGGCAAAGCCGTCTCCGTCGGGATCCAGCCCCATCCGGTCAGTCTTCGGCCCGCCGCGCAACAGAAAATCTTGCTGTGCCAAATCTGCCGAGGGGTATTTCGCGCAATTGCGATCATAGCGCTGCCCAGCGGCCAGCTTCAGGCGGCTATACATCCCCGTGCCCACCGCATGCGTCGTCGACAGCGCGTAATCCACAATATTGGGCCCCGAAGCGCCATTCCGCGTGGGTACTGCAGTCGGCTGCACCACCTGATATTGCGATCTCAGCGTTTCGCGCCGCGCGGCATCATCCTGAATCGACCGCTGCGCGCTCACTGCATCAAAATTGGTCTCTTCCGAAATACCTGCTGCGTTCACCACCGCAGGCGCCGGGTTCGATGGGCTGGCATCCAGCACCGGACGTCCCGAATTCAACGCAAGCGCAGTTGCGGCGGCCACGTCTTGTGCTGCTGCGCTCTCTGTCGAGGCCAGCGCTTCCGCAGTCCCGATCGGCGCCGCCGAGGCCAAGGCCGTCGCGCCGCCCAAAGGCGCCGTGCCGCTCAATGTCTCTGTCGATACCGCCGTAGGCGCGGGCAGAGCCGCACCAGCCAGCTTCGCCTCCCGTGCCGCTTGGCGTTCGGCGTAGCTTTCATAGCTGCCAAAGCCCACACCAGCGCCGCTATCGGGCACCTCCGGCGCACAAGCCGCCATCGCCAAAAGCGCTAGGGTCGAAAGGAATACTCGCATCATTTGCCGTCCTACTCGAGGAGTTTTGCGCCCATTACCACCATTTTGCAGGCTTGGCCACAAAGCCCGCCGCCTGCTCAAGCGCATAGGCGGTATTCAGCAGATCGCCCTCTTCCCAAGGCCGACCGATCAGTTGCAACCCCAATGGCAGCCCCTGCGCGTCCAGCCCTGTCGGCACCGCAACGCCTGGCAATCCCGCCAAGTTCACAGTCACTGTAAAGACGTCGTTGAGATACATTTCAACAGGATCTGCATTGGCCATCGCACCCAATTCAAACGCCGAAGACGGCGTCGCAGGCGTCAAGATCGCATCGACACCCGCCGCGAACACCTCATCAAAATCACGTTTGATCAGCGCCCGCACCCGGCGCGCCCGGTTGTAATAGGCATCATAGAAACCAGCCGAGAGCACATAGGTTCCCACCATGACCCGGCGCTGCACCTCAGAGCCAAAGCCCTCCGCGCGGGTCTTCTCATACATATCAACGATGCCATCCCCCTTGCCCAGCTTGGCGCGGTGGCCATAGCGCACCCCATCATAGCGCGCGAGGTTCGACGACGCTTCCGCAGGCGCAATCACGTAATAGGCCGGCAAGGCATATTTCGTATGCGGCAGCGAGATATCACGGATCACGGCTCCAGCCGCCTTGAGCATCTCAATGCCAGACTGCCACAAAGCCTCGATTTCCGCAGGCATGCCGTCCATCCGGTATTCCTTGGGAATCCCGATAACCTTGCCGCGAATATCGCCCGTCAGCATCGCTTCGAAATCCGGCACCGCCAAATCCGCGCTCGTGCTGTCCTTTGGGTCATGTCCCGACATAGCCTGCAACATAATGGCCGCATCGCGCACGGTTTTCGTCATCGGCCCCGGCTGATCAAGCGAAGAGGCAAACGCCACCACCCCCCACCGCGAGCAGCGCCCATAGGTCGGCTTGATCCCGACAATCCCGGTAAAGGCCGCAGGCTGACGGATCGATACGCCCGTATCGGTGCCCGTCGCCGCCAGACATAAATCCGCCGCCACCGCCGCCGCCGCCGCATGAAACAATAAGAAAAACAAGAAGTAGATGAAGGTATTTCATTCTAAAAA
>DOOI01000206.1 GCA_003512825.1 Paracoccaceae bacterium
GGCCGCATGCAGCTTGCACTCAAAATCGTAAAAGGCGATCTGACGCACAACTGTATTGATCATGTCCTCGACCTTCCCCGCGAGCAGCGTCTTGCGCTCCGCTTTGGTCCGGGCGCGGTCAAGCAGCGTGCGGAAGGTCAGCATTTCGCCAAACACAGAGGCCGTTTCAGCCAAAGTGAGCGGTGTAGAGGACAGCATCTCGCCTTGATCCGCCGCCAGAACCTGATGCACTCCATGGCCCAATTCATGAGCTAATGTCATGACATCGCGAGGTTTCCCAAGATAGTTCAACATCACATAAGGGTGCACTTCGGTGACAGTCGGGTGAGCAAAAGCTCCGGGCGCCTTGCCCGGCTTTACCCCTGCATCAATCCAGCCTTTGTCGAAAAACGGCCTGGCCAGCTCTGCCATGCGCGGATCAAACGCGCCATAGGCGTCCAGAACCAAGGCCTGTGCGCTGGCCCAGTCCACGATGCGCGGCTCCTCGATGGGCAGCGGGGCATTGCGATCCCAAACCTGCATCCGGTCCAGCCCCAGCCACTTGCGCTTGAGTTCGTAATAGCGGTGCGAAAGGCGCGGATAAGCGGCCACCACCGCATTGCGAAGCGCCTCCACCACTTCTGGCTCCACATCATTCGACAGGTGCCGTCCAGCCTGAGCCGATGGCATATTGCGCCAGCGGTCCATCACCTCTTTTTCCTTGGTCTGTGTGTTGTGCACCCGCGCGAAGGTCTTGATATTCGCCTCAAAAACCCGCGCCAGTTCCTCGGCGGCGGCCTGACGTTTGGGCCGTGCTGGATCGGTGAGCAGGTTCAATGCGCCCTCGATAGTCAGGGGCTCACCATCCACCTCAAAGCCCAATCCGGCAATCGTTTCGTCAAATAGCCGCTCCCAAGCGTCACCAACCACCCCCATATCGTGAAGGAATTTCTCCATTTCATCAGAGAGTTGGTGCGGCTTCATCGCGCGGATTCTGTCAAACGCAGGCTTGTAGCGCGCCAAATCCGCATTGGCGGCAAAGAGCCCAGCGAGGTGATCATCCTCCAACCGATTGAGTTCCAGCGTGAAAAACACCAAAGGCGTTGTCGCGTTGGTGATCCGCTCTTGGCAATCGGACATGAACTTTGCCCGCGTCCCGTCGATTGTCAGCTGGTAATACCGCAGCCCCGCGAACGACATTACGCGTCCAGCTTTGGTTGAGATCGCCTCGTTACGATGCACGCAGGTCAGAAACTCCGCCGCATCAAGGGTCGCGAGTTTGCCTTCGTAATCTACCGCAAACGCCGCACATTCCGCATCGAGCCACGCCAGATCCGCCTTCAACTCGGGGGCATCCGGTGCGGTATAGAGATCAGTCAAATCCCATTCCGGCAATGGGCCAAGGGCCTTGCCACCAGAGGCAGTAGAGGCGTCAAAAACAGGGGCGGGAAAACGCAGCATATCAGGGCCTTTCACTTGATTGCCCAAGACATAGGCGTGGCGTCGGGCAGTCTCAACCGTATTGCGCGAGAAGTGCGTGTAAATGCGCCAAACTATCCGCCTGATCGGCGGTTTTATCCCGCCGCCAGCGCAAGATGCGCGGAAACCGCAGCGCTACCCCCGATTTATGGCGCGGGCTGGACTGCACCCCTTCAAAAGCCAACTCGAACACCAAGTCACCCGGCACCTGACGCACCGGACCAAAGCGCTGCACTGTATGCTTTCGGACCCAAGCGGTAATTTCGCGGAACTCGTCGTCCGTCAGGCCGGAATAGGCCTTGGCGAAGGGCACCAATGTATTGCCGTCGCGCACCGCAAAAGTGAAATCTGTAAACAGATTTGCCCTGCGCCCATGCCCGGCCTGTGCATAGATCATCACCGCGTCAATGGTCAGTGGATCAAGCTTCCATTTCCACCAATCGCCTTTTTTGCGGCCAATGAAATAAGGGCTGCTTACGCGTTTAAGCATTAGACCTTCGGCTTGATACGCCCGTGCCTCGGCCCGCGCCGCCGCCAAGTCAGCCCATTCCGGCCAGATATCTCGCCCCAAGATTGGGGCCGCGAACAGCGGCAGATCCTCAGGAACAGCGCTCAAAAGCGCTTCTAAGTGATGCCGCCGATGCGCCAGCGTCGCTGCACGCAGATCCGTGCCCCCCGCCTCCAAAAGATCATAGGCAAGAAACGCAGCAGGCGCGTCCGCCAACACCTTCTTGGTCAAGGTCTTGCGCGCAATCCGGGTTTGAAGTTTGGCGAAGGGCAGGGGGCGCGTGCCATCCCATGCCACAACTTCCCCATCCAAGACTGTGCCTGACGGCAAGTGATGTGCCACTGTGCGAAACTCCGGGAAACGGTCTGTCAGCAATTCTTCGCCGCGTGACCACAGGTGACTTTCCCCGCCGCGAATGACCAGTTGTGACCGGATACCGTCCCATTTCCACTCTGCTTGCCACTCCTAACATGGCCCCAGGTCCTTGGGCGCCCCCTCCAGCCCATAGGCCAAAGCAAAGGGATAGGGTCGCGACAGATCTCCTGCGCCATCCTGCGCCAAAAGATCCGCCCAAGTGATGGTCTGAGGCGTCCACTGGCCCATCAAACGATGTGCCCATCCCGCCTCATCGCCGCCTGTCGCCTTTGCCAAGGCACGTGTCATCAACTTCCTGCTGACCCCAAGCCGAAATCCCCCCGTCAGCAGCTTGTTGAACACGAGCCTCTGGTCTTCGGGTAACTCAGCCCACAAGGCCAGAATGCGCGCCTTGCGCGCGGGCTCCTCAAGTTGGGCCAATTGCGCCACTTCCCCGATGGCCTCGGTCAGCGACAATGTGAGCGTCCCTGTCGGGGCTGGCAACAAGAGCGCAATGGTCTCCGCCAAATCTCCGGCTACCGCATAGGCCTCCTCAAACAGCCAAGGCGAGATATCTGCGGCTTCCTGTGCCCATTCCGCCAGCTTCGTTGTGCTGACGGCGCGTTTGGGTCTGCGCCCCGAGAAAAGCGCCAAGCACCAGAGCCTGTCCTGCTCCTCCCCCGTGCCAAGATAGGCGGCCAAATGCTGCACCTTGGCGGAGGTCGAGGTTGTGCCATCAACAGCGGTGAAAAGAGCCGAAAACCGCTTCATCGCGCACTCGCCCCTTCGGGCATGTCTGTCTCTGGTGCTTCGGCTCCGGTTTCGCCGCCAAACTCCGTTGGAATGACAGCCGCATTATACCCCAATTCAGCCAAGTGGCGCGCAAAGATGTCTGTGTAACCATGGGTGACATAGACATTTTCCGCGCCAGTCTCCTTGATTGCAAGCAACAGGCCCGGCCAATCCGCATGGTCCGAAATCACAAACCCCCGGTCGGCACCACGCCGTCGCCTTATGCCACGCAGCCGCATCCAACCCGACGCCATTGCCTCCGATCCCGGCCCAAACCGCCGCGCCCAAGGGCTCGCCAATGCGCCCGGCGGGCAGATCACCAAGGCTCCGGCCTGTGCCTTGCGATCCAGCTCCGGAGTGATTTTTTGCGAGGCCGTCAAGTGATAGCCCTGCGCGCGCAGCACCTCATTTGTGGCCTCAACCGCCGCATGAGTTAGAATTGGCCCCTGCGAAGGATCCAGCAGCGACAACACGCGCTGTGCTTTGCCAAGTGAATAGGCCCCCAGAAACGAAACCCGCCCCTCAGCGGCGTTTTGCGCCCACCATGCGGCGATCTCGGCGGCGATCTCCGCCTGCGGTTGCCAGCGAAACAGCGGCAAGCCAAAGGTGCATTCGCTGATGAAGCTATGGCATGCCACGGGTGCGAAAGGCTCCGAGACGCCATCCGCCTCGACCTTGTAGTCGCCAGACACCACCCAGACCTCGCCCCCAACCTCGACCCGGACCTGCGCGGATCCCGGCACGTGGCCCGCAGGGTGCAAACTCACGCGCGCGGCTCCAATCTGGCAGGTTTCGCCATAGTTCAGCCCCTGTGCCGCAATGGCTCCGAGCCGCAGCCGCATCACTGGCAGGGCCGCATGTGTGGCCAGATAATGCCCCATGCCCGGCCGTGCGTGGTCGGCATGGCCATGGGTTATCACCGCACGCCCCACGGGGCGCCACGGATCGATATAGAAATCGCCCGCCGGGCAATAAATACCGCGCTCTGTGAAGGTGATTACTTCTGTCATCTGCCAAGTGTAGCGCAGGGGTTTCCGGCTGCCAGTCTCGTATTCAGACGGCCCGTCACGGGGTGGCGCTATCGGAACGTTGTGTCGAGCGCGGCCAGAATACGCGCGCGGATCTCTGGTGTTTCCATCAACACCTCGTGTTCAGCACCGTCTGGCACGATCAATTGCCCACCCGGCCAGCGCTCCATTCGGTCATATACCCGGCTCGTTTCAACGATTCGCTCGCTGCCACCTAAAATGGTTAAGCACGGCAAGCTCGGAGACGGCTGTTCAAACAGGAAATCACATTCCTTCAAAGCCTCATGCACCCAATGCGTAGAAGGCCCCGCCAGCGCAACTTCAGGCATTTCACGCATCTGTAAGACCATGAAATCCCACATGCTTTCGTCTGTGGTCAGCATGTTGCCTTCAAAGGGAGCGGTCAGGGCATAGTTGATCGCTGTCGTGGATGGCGCAAAACCATTCGCAAGGCCCAATATCGACAGAGCGGCTGCATAAGGTCGCGCAAAATGCCGCGTTACCGGATTGAGCCGTATGCCCCACATGGGCCCAGAAAAAGTTACGGCCTTAAACTCCGACCGTTCCAGCAAAGTGCGTAGCGCAATGCCACCGCCCATTGAATGACCGATCAGATAATAGGGTTCCGGCGCGCCTTGCTGGCGCGCCAGTTCAATCACTGCAGCAACGTCGCTTTGATAATCACAAAACCGGTGCACATGACCAACCCGCGCATCTTGGATCAGCCGATCCGCCAGCCCTTGTCCCCGCCAATCAATTGCCAGCGCCGAAAAGCCGAGGCTAGCAAGGTCATTCGCTAAGGGGCCGTATTTTTCTACGTATTCCGTTCGACCGGGAAAGATAAAGACCGTACCCCGCTCAGGACCCAGCCAAAATCCGACGCGAAGCCTAACGCCATCGTCGGAATGA
>DOOI01000047.1 GCA_003512825.1 Paracoccaceae bacterium
ACAATGCTGCCAAATGGCGCGATCCTGCGGTCCGTTGCTGCCGAAATCATCTCCGCCATGCGCGCAGGGGCCGTGCTCACCGATTGCTCGACCGTCGATGTCGACAGCGCGCGCGCTGTGGCGGACATGGCCACAACAGCCGGAGCGTCAGCACTGGACGCGCCGGTATCGGGTGGGGTTGGCGGGGCCACGGCAGGCACACTCACCTTCATGGTGGGCGGCCCCGACGCGGCCTTTGCCAAGGTCCAACCCCTGTTTGAGGTGATGGGCCAAAAGGCCGTGCATTGCGGTGCCGCAGGCGCGGGCCAATCCGCCAAGATTTGCAACAACATGATCCTCGGCGTGACCATGATCGCCACATGCGAAGCCTTTGCGCTGGCCGACAAACTGGGACTGGACCGTCAGAAAATGTTTGACGTGGTCTCTACCTCCTCAGGGTATAGCTGGACGATGAACGCTTATTGCCCTGCACCGGGTGTCGGGCCGAAATCGCCTGCCGATAACGCCTATAAGCCCGGTTTTGCCGCTGAATTGATGCTCAAGGACTTGGGCCTGTCGCAACAAGCGGCCACCTCTGCCGATGCCGATACCCCCATGGGGCAATTGGCCCTCGAACTTTATCGCCGCTTTGTCGAAGATGAAAATGGCCGCGGCATGGATTTCTCCGCCATGCTCCCGCGCTTCGAACAGCGTTCGCGCGGGTGAGCTGGCTTCACGAGGCCTCCGCCCTTCAGGGCCTCGCGCCGGGTGACCAATCCCGGCTCAACGCGCTCACGCCGATCACCTTGCCTGCGGGCAGCGTGATCTTCCGCCCTGGTGACGCGGCTCAAGGCTATGCCGTCGTGCTCTCAGGCCGTGTCGATGTCTCGATGACAGGGGCTTCGGGCCGCGAAATGCTGCTCTATTCCGTCGCTCCCGGCCAAAGCTGCATTCAAACCACCTTGGGACTGCTCAGCGACAGCGATTATTCCGCCGAAGCCCAAACCGCCACGGAAACCCGCCTTGTGGTGATCCCGCGCGGCCTCTTTCTTGACCTTCTCGACAATTCCGCCCCCTTTAGAACCCTTGTCTTCAGCGCCTTTGCTGACCGCATGACGATGATGCTCAAGCTGGTAGAAACCGTGGCCTTCACGCGCGCCGAGTGCCGTCTTGCCGCCCGCGTCCTTACGCTTTCAGAACATGGCCCAATCCACGCGACCCAAGGAGAACTGGCAGCCCAGGTCGGCACCGCGCGCGAAGTCGTTAGCCGCCGGTTCGACGCCTGGACCCGAAAAGGATGGATCCGCACCGGGCGCGGCGAAGTCACCGTGATCGACCGCGCCGCTCTACAAGATCTCGCGCAATCTGATATGTGACGCCGTCACAGACATCGCCTTGGGATTGCGCTAGCCTGCTTTCAATGACCAACCATTGGAGGACGTCATGACCAAGAATGTCGGCGGCATCGACCGCATCATCCGCATCGCCCTCGGGGCCGCGCTCCTGCTCGGCTTCGCCTTCAACTCGGGCGGCGGCTACAGCTGGCTCTACCTGCTCGGTATCGTGCCCCTGGCCACTGGCCTGATGGGCTGGTGCCCACCCTACGCGATCTTCGGGTTCAACACCTGCTCGATGAAGAAATAATGAAACTGGGGGGCTCTGTGCCCCCCAGTTTCTCACGCGATCTTACTCCGCCGCAGTCTTGTGGCGCTCCAAGAGCGGCTTGAGGTAATGCCCGGTATGGCTCCGCGCAACCTCGGCCACCTCTTCTGGTGTGCCCTTGGCCACGATCTCGCCCCCGCCATCGCCCCCTTCAGGACCAATATCAATGATCCAATCGGCGGTCTTGACCACATCAAGATTGTGCTCGATCACCACCACTGAATTGCCCTGATCAACCAATTCATGCAGCACCTCAAGCAGCTTGCGGACATCCTCGAAATGCAGCCCCGTGGTCGGCTCGTCGAGGATATAAAGCGTGCGCCCCGTCGAACGGCGCGCCAATTCCTTCGACAGTTTCACCCGCTGTGCCTCGCCCCCAGACAGCGTCGTCGCCTGTTGACCCACCTTGATATAGCCCAAGCCAACGCGCATCAGCGCATCCATCTTCTCCCGGATCGAAGGCACTGCCGCAAAAAACCCCTGCGCGTCCTCAACCGTCATATCAAGAACGTCTGCTATGCTCTTGCCTTTAAACCTTATTTCCAAAGTTTCGCGATTGTAACGCTTGCCCTTGCAGGTCTCGCAGGTCACGTAAACATCGGGCAGGAAATGCATCTCGATCTTGATCAAGCCATCGCCCTGACACGCCTCACAGCGCCCCCCCTTGACGTTGAACGAAAAACGCCCCGGCTGATATCCACGCGCCTTGGCCTCAGGCAATCCCGAAAACCAATCCCGGATCGGGGTGAACGCGCCCGTATAGGTCGCCGGATTAGAGCGTGGCGTCCGCCCAATCGGGCGCTGGTCAATGTCGATCACCTTATCAAGATATTCAAAGCCTTTGATCGTCTCGCAGGGCGCCGGGGTTTCCCGCGCGCCATTGAGCCGCATCGCCGCCGTTTTGTAGAGCGTCTCGATCGTCAGCGTTGATTTTCCGCCCCCCGACACACCCGTCACACAAACAAATTTTCCAAGCGGGAAATCCGCCGTCACCTCTCGCAGGTTGTTGCCTGTGGCCTTCACCACGCTCAGGGTCTTGCCATTACCTTTGCGCCGCACACCGGGCACCGCGATCTCCCGCGCCCCCGACAGGTATTGCCCTGTCAGCGATGCAGGATCCTTGGCCACAAACTCCGGTGTTCCATGCGACACCACCTGCCCGCCATGCACCCCCGCGCCCGGACCGATGTCAAAGACGTAATCCGCCTCTCGGATGGCTTCTTCGTCATGCTCCACCACCAACACCGTATTGCCCTGATCGCGCAGGTTTTTCAGCGTCTCCAACAGCCGGGTATTGTCGCGCTGATGCAACCCGATCGAGGGTTCATCCAAAACATAAAGCACCCCCGTCAGCCCCGAACCAATCTGACTTGCCAGTCTAATCCGCTGGCTCTCCCCCCCCGAAAGCGTGCCCGCAGCACGCGCCAGCGTCAGGTAATCCAGACCAACATTGTTCAAAAAGCCCAAACGCTCCCGGATCTCCTTCAAGATCACTCGGGCAATCTCATTTTTCTGCTTCGTAAGGTGGTCTGGCACGGTCTCTACCCACGCCAAAGCCTCGCGGATCGATTTCTGCACCACCTGCCCCACGTGTTGCCCGGCGATCTTCACCGCCAACGCCTCCGGCTTCAGTCGATAGCCGCCGCAAGAGCCACAAGGCCGATTATTCTGATATTGCTCAAACTCCTCGCGCACCCAGTTTGAATCCGTCTCGCGATAGCGGCGCTCCATATTGGGCACCACCCCTTCAAACACCCGGCTGATCTGATAGACGCGCCCGCCCTCGTCGTAACGGAAGAGGATTTCCTCCTCGCCTGACCCCCTGAGAAACACCTCTTGGGCCTTTTCGGGCAGGTCTTTCCATCGTGCCTTGGGATCAAACCCGTAATGTTTCGCCAAGGCTTCGATAGTCTGCAAGAAATAGGGCGATTTGCCCTTCCGCCACGGCGCAATCGCCCCATCCGCCACCCGCAACGCATGGTCTGGCACCATCAGCCGTTCATCAAAAAACAGCTCCATTCCCAATCCGTCACATTGCGGACAGGCCCCAAAGGGCGCGTTGAATGAAAAAAGCCGCGGCTCGATTTCCGGAATGGTAAACCCCGACACCGGGCACGCGAACTTCTCGGAAAATGTTATCCGCTCAGGCTCGCCCTCAGCAGGTGCCGTCTCCAAAATCGCGATCCCTTCCGCAAGGTTCAGCGCGGTCCGGAAACTATCTGCCAGACGCACATCCAACCCCTCGCGCACCACGATCCGGTCCACGACAACATCAATATCGTGGCGCAATTTTTTATCGAGCGCAGGCACATCTTCGATCTCGTAGAAACCGCCATCAACCTTGACCCGCTGAAAGCCCTGCTTGCGAAGCTCCAGCATCTCCTTGCGATACTCGCCCTTCCGGTCCCGCACGATCGGGGCCAATAGATAGGCCCGCGTGCCTTCCGGCATCGCCATCACCTGATCCACCATATCTTGCACCTGCATCGCCTCAATCGGCTTGCCTGTGGCCGGGCTGAACGGCGTGCCCACCCGCGCATAGAGCAGTCGCATATAATCATAGATTTCCGTCACCGTGCCCACGGTCGAACGCGGGTTCTTCGACGTCGTCTTTTGCTCAATCGAGATCGCCGGACTCAGACCCGAAATATGGTCCACATCAGGTTTCCCCATCATATCAAGGAATTGCCGGGCATAGGCCGACAGGCTTTCGACATAACGGCGCTGGCCTTCCGCATAGATCGTGTCGAAGGCCAAAGATGACTTTCCAGACCCCGAAAGCCCCGTGATCACCACCAATTGGTCGCGTGGGATCGAGACATCAATATTCTTCAAATTATGCTCGCGGGCGCCCCGCACTTCGATTGTCTTCTGCTCGCTCATGCCCACCCCCGGGTTATTCCGCTAGACATAGGCCGATTTGGCAGAGTCTCCAACCTCAAAAAGAGAACAGAAAGGAAACATATCGCCTCAGATCGCAATAACCCGTTCGGATACTCCAACAACCCTTCTGCCCGTTTCCCGCAAAAGGCGAGTTGCCCTATATTCGTTCGCATGTCTGCTTATTCAAACATCGAGTCTCACATGTCAGCGTATCGCCATATCTCGGCCTCTGATGCCATCGCCCTGCATGCACGCCCCAATGTGATGCTGCTTGATGTCCGCTCCCCGGTGGAAATTGCCCAAACCGGAGCCGTGCGCGGCGCAAAACGCATCACCGCCATGGAGATCGCCAAGGCCGCGCAACGTGGCTCACCACTCTTCGACCGCGACTTTGAGCGGGCCGAAACGATTGTGGTCTATTGCGCCATTGGAGCCCGCTCCGCCCTCGTTGCCGACACTCTGCGCGGCATGGGCTATTCAGACGTTCGCACGCTCAACCAATTCAAGGACTGGCAAGCCGCAGGCGGGCCTGTCGAGTCTTTTTGAGGCAAACACCCTTTACACATTCCAAAAACTGTATATGTATGGGCTCAACCATTAGGAGCCCTCATATGTTCGGTTTTCTCAAAACTAGCCCCGCTGCCCCGCTCGCCGACGTCATCACCCGCGTCAGCCAAGGCGATATCACCTTGATCGACGTGCGCGACCATTCCGAAGTCGCAGGAGGCAAGGCTGCCGGGGCCGTGCATATCCCGTTGATGCGAATGCAAGATATGGCCGACCCCCGCCATCCCGATTGCCACCCCGTGTTCAAAAGCGGCAAACCCATTGCGCTCTATTGCGCGTCTGGTGCCCGCTCAGGCATGGCCGCACGGATCTTGGGCCAACTCGGCTACGACGATGTCACCAATATCGGCGGGCTTGCTCATTGGGCAAAGGCCGGCGGCGCGCTTGAGCGCTAAGCCATTCAACCTGCCATAAAAAAGGGGGCCTCTCAGCCCCCTCTTCTTGTCCCCACGCCTCACCCTCAAAAGTGGATTGCGCGGCCATAGGCATCCAACACGGCCTCGTGCATCATTTCCGACAATGTCGGATGCGGGAAAACCGTGTGCATCAAATCTTCTTCCGTCGTCTCCAACTGGCGCCCGATGACATAGCCTTGGATCATCTCCGTCACTTCTGCGCCCACCATATGCGCGCCCAGCAACTCCCCCGTCTTGGCGTCAAACACCGTCTTGACCATGCCCTCCGGCTCACCAAGCGCTATCGCTTTGCCATTGCCAATAAAAGGGAAGCGACCAACCTTAATGTCATAACCCGCCTCTTTTGCCTTGGCCTCGGTCAGACCCACACTCGCCACCTGCGGATGGCAATAGGTGCACCCCGCAATCGAGCCCGGCTTGATCGGGTGCACTTTATGCCCCGCGATCAACTCTGCCACCATAACGCCCTCATGGCTGGCCTTGTGAGCCAACCACGGTGCTCCGGCAATATCGCCAATGGCAAACACCCCCTCGACGCCCGTGCGGCAGTATTCATCTGTCACCACATGGGTGCGATCCACCTTCACACCAACCGCTTCCAGCCCAAGGTTCTCGACATTGCCGACAATGCCAACCGCCGAAATCACTGTGTCGAACTCGCGCACCTCGACCTTGCCACCAATCTCGATATGCGCGCTCACACCCACGCCCGGCTTGCGGTCAAGTTTCTTGACCCCTGCCTTTTCCAGAATGGTCATGCCCTGCTTCACAAACTGCTTCTTTGCAAAGCTGCTGATCTCAGCATCCTCCACCGGCAAGATCCGGTCCATGACCTCCACCACCGTAGTATCTGCGCCCAACGTATTGTAAAAGCTGGCAAACTCTATGCCGATCGCGCCAGATCCAATCACCAATAGCTTCTTGGGCATCCGCACGGGTTGCAGCGCATGCTTATAGGTCCAGACCAGATCTCCGTCTGCCTCCAACCCCGGCAACTCTCGCGCCCGCGCGCCTGTCGCCACGATGATCGCCTTGGCGCTTAAATCTTCGGTGCCCTTATCGGTCTTCACCACCACTTTGCCTTGTCCGGCCAAGGTCGCAGCGCCCATAAAGACTGTCACTTTGTTTTTCTTCATCAGATGACCGATGCCACCCGACAATTGCTTGGCCACACCGCGCGAGCGTTGCACCACCGCGCCCAGATCAAAGCTCGCCTTCTCTACCGAAAGCCCGAATTCCTTGGCACGATGCATCAAATGGAACACTTCCGCCGAGCGCAACAGCGCCTTCGTCGGGATGCAGCCCCAGTTAAGACAGATACCGCCCAAATGCTCGCGCTCGACAATCGCGACCTTGAGCCCCAGCTGCGCGCCCCGAATGGCGGCCACATAGCCCCCCGGTCCCGCACCGATTACAACCATGTCAAAGGAATTCGTCGCCATATGCCCCTCCGATTCCAGAATTGGTTCAGTGTTAAACTATTTTTCACACCCAATCAATGAAACCGCGCTGCCTATGGCGACGCGCCCATGGAAATCCAGCAAACCCAACCGCAACATACTGAAGTAGGTAGAAAAATCAGCCTGCCTGCAACAGCCTCACGGTCTTGCCATAGCCGCCATCCTCAACATAGGCCTGCTCCAGCCCAGAGGGTTTGCGCCGCAAAACCTCGTTGCGATAGGGAAAACGGCCAAACTGTCGGATCACCTCGCGATGCGCGCGCGCATGCAGCAAATTCGACTCCCCGCTCTGCGGCATCCGCTCCTTCATCAAACGCACACAGCGCTCCTGATCACACAGGTTTTCCGAATGCATCAATGGCAGATAGAAAAACTGCCGCGCAGGTTCGTCAATTTTCATGTCCCAGCGCCGATCAATCGCCACTTTGGCCGCCGCCAGGGCAAGCTTGTCGGTCTCAAAGGCCTTGGCCTCGCCCCGGAACATATTGCGCGGGAATTGATCCGTCAGGATGATATACGCCAGCATACCCGTGGCATGTGTCAGCCATAGCCCAAACGCCCCCTCTGCCGCTTGATCCCATGGTTTCTCGAACCTCTCGCGGATCTCTGCATCAAGCGCGGGCGGACTGTCATACCAGCCCTTTTGCCCAACTTCATCGAGCCAAAAGGCCAATACTTTTTCAACGGTCGTCATCAGCGCCCCTCCTGCACTTCACGTCCCTCTTGCGAGTTATGTTACAGGAATGAGACACGCCTGTCACAGAGAGTTTCTGCTACAAACTCGCCACTTAGCAGGTCAAATCCGCCGCTTTCACTCTTTTGCCAGCTCGTCCGCGACGTCTTGCGCGTATTCTTGCGCCAATTCCACAGCCACAGGTGTCGAGGTCGGCGCAAGCGGCGCATAGGCGTTGGTATCCGCAACAGCCGGTGCGGCGCGCTGCGTCATCCGCCAGCCCGCGTAAATCGCAAGCAGCAACAACAAGACCGCCATCAACAAGAAATACCCGCGCGGACCGAAGAAATCCATCGACCAGCCAATGATCAGCGGCCCGGCAATCGCCCCCAAACCATTGATGAACAACAGCCCCCCCGAGGCCCCCGCCATATCATCGCGCGAAAGGTAATCGTTGGTATAGGCAATCAGCAGCGAATAGAGCGGGTTAGATGTGCCGCCAATCAGCGCCGCCGCGAGGATCAACATCACGAAACTGCCCGACGCCAGCGCCCCCAACACAGCCGCAACGCCCCCCACACCAGATACAATCAAAATGAGCAAACGGCGGTCCATCCGGTCAGACACCCAACCGATCGGAAATTGCAACAACACCGCCCCCACATAGAACGACGCCACAAAAGCCGATATCTGCGGCAAGCTCAGCCCTGCTTTGCCGCCATAAACCGCGCTCATCCCAAATTGCGCGGCAAAAACCCCGCCCAGCAGAAACATCCCCATACAGCCCAGCGGCGAGGCCTCCCAAAGCCGCTTGAGGCTCATCGGTTTCGTGGTGTCAAAAGAGGGCGTCGGGGATGCGGCCAACAAAATCGGTGCAACCGCAATCGAGACGAGGATCGACGGGATCACAAAAAGCACGAACCCACCGGGATCAGCCACAAGCAACAGACCTTGGGCAATCACGATCCCAACCACCTGAACCAGCATGTATAGCGACAAGGCCTTGCCCCGCGTCTCATTCGTCGCCGCCGCGTTCAGCCAGCTCTCCGCCGTAATATAAACGCCGCAGAAACAAAACCCGATCACCACCCGCCCCACAGCCCAAATCCACGGATTGGCCAAAGTCGGATACAAGATCAACACTGCCGAAATAAACGAGGCCAGCGCCGCAAAAACCCTGACATGGCCCACATTGCGGATCATGTTCGGCACCACACGGCTCGCAAAGAGGAACCCAAGGAAATAGGCCGACATCACCACCGACATCTCAAAGGTGGAAAACCCTTCGATCGACCCGCGCACCCCCAAAAGCGTGCCCTGCAAGCCATTGCCGATCATCAGCAACAATACCCCAAGCAACAGCGCCCAAGCGTTATTCAAAAATCCAAACATGGCTGTCTCCGCTCAAGCCTTGAGGTCGCGGCTTATTGCACAACCATAAAGGAAAAAAGTCGCCCACGTATCCGTATCAAGCGACACCTCAAATGCCCCCCCCGACGTGGCAACACTCAAGGCAGCAACAAGGACGCATCGCCATAAGAGAAAAAGCGATATTTTTCGTTTAATGCATGGCGATAGATCTGCCGCACCCGTTCGGTGCCCATCAAAGCCGACACCAACATCATCAGCGTCGATTTTGGCAGGTGGAAATTGGTCATCAAAGCATCTGCAACATGAAACTCGAAGCCCGGATAGATAAAGATATCCGTCGCGCCCACCCAAGGTCGAACCGCCCCCGTCTCGCGCGCCGCTGTCTCGATCAATCGCAGCGCTGTCGTTCCCACTGGGATCACCCGCCCCCCCGCGGCCTTGGTCGCCGCGATCTCCTCCGCAGCCTTGTCGCTCACTTCCCCCCATTCCGCATGCATCTTGTGCTGGGTCACATCCTCCACCTTGACTGGCAAAAACGTCCCCGCACCAACATGCAGCGTCACATGGGTGAATGTGACGCCCAGCGCAGTAAGCTCTGCCAAAAGCGGCGTGTCAAAATGCAACGAGGCCGTCGGTGCGGCAACTGCCCCCGGCCGAGCCGCCCAAACCGTTTGATAATCATGCCGATCTGCAGCATCCGCATCCCGCTTGGCGGCAATATAGGGCGGCAAAGGCATCTGCCCTGCCACCTCCAACTCTGCATCCAAATCCTCGCCCACCAATGAAAAGTGCAAGATCCCCTGCCCCTCTTCCTTGGCCACCAGCCGCGCCGACAACCGCTCGGTAAAGCGAATTTCTTCTCCGTCGCGGACCTTCTTCAAAGGCTTCAACAACGCCGCCCACACTCCGCCGGCCCGCGGCTCCAGCAACGTGACCTCGATCCGCGCCGCCCCTCCTTCGGCTGTGCCCGCGCGCATCCTCACCCCAGACAACCGCGCCGGGATCACCTTGGTGTCATTGAGAACCAATCGATCGCCAGGGCGCAGCCATTGCCCCAATTCCGAAACCCGCGCATCGGTGATCCGCCCTGCCTCCGCCACAAGCAAGCGTGCCGACGAGCGTGGCCGCGCCGGGCGCGTCGCAATCAACTCATCGGGCAGGTCAAAATCAAAATCATTCAGGTTCATTGACTTACCTTAGGTGCAGGGCGGCGGAATATCTCTCTAAACATGCCCGGCGTAAAGATCGAAAGTGGATTGACCGTCACGCGCGGCGCAGTCGCTGTGCCACTAAGCCGATAGTTGAACCCCAACACCCCCTCCCCCTTGCGGGTCAAAACCGACCCGACCCCGTTTAACAAATAGAGCGGCGATACCACTCCTTGCATCTGCATCTCACCGGATTTCAGCTCATAAATCCCATCCATCGACAATCCAATCGATGCACCCACCGCAGAAGACCGCAGCACAGTCGCCCGCGTCGGCGTCAGCCGGAAATCGGCTTCGACAGATTGAAACGGTATGCCCTGCCCGTCCAATTGCTCCAAAAGCCCAACCACCGAGACCGCACTCAAAAGCGCGGCCATTGCCGGGGCCTCACGCAATCGCACATTCGCCACCCGCAAGGCTCCATCATAGGTGCCCGGTGCCCCCACAGGCCGCATGGTAAGGTCAAGCGCCCCTCCCGCTGCCTTTTTCAACAGCCCCGCCGAAGCAAACACCGCCCCTGCATCCTCCGACGTGATCCGAAATCCCGTCCGCCCACGATCTGGCAACACCTGCCCGGTAATCGCAGCCTTGCCATTCACCCGCGCCTTGAAAGCCCCATCAAATCCACGCGCCGTCTCAAAGCGTCCAACAAACTGCGTCAGGGTGATCCCTTCGCTCACAATCAAGCGATCCAAAGACAGGGTCACAGGCCCGCCGCCATCTGTGGGCTTGGATGCCGCAGCACCGCGCGTCGCGTCACCGGCTCCCAGCGTGGTCTTTCGCATGTCGATCCAGCCGCCGCTGATCGAGACCGAGGGCGATTTTCCCGCACCGCGCCCCACCAAAACCACAGGCGCATCCAACCAATCCCCGGCCTTTACCCTGCTGAAAACAACACGCTCCAAACTGCCGTCCGCCCGCAACGTCAACCCGCCAAGCGCCTCAAGCCCCGGGGCCTCCAGCGACAACCGCTCCACCGCAAGCGGCTTCGCCAATCGTCCCGCCACCTCAAGCCGCCCCCGCGCCCCCTCCGGAAACCGCCAGCCGATCTCCGGAATGCCAAGGCGCAGCCCCGCCAAATTTGACCGCAGCCGAAACGCGCCCTGTTCGGTGCGGCCCAGCGCAATCTCGATCTGTCCAGTGCTGGAACCGCCGACAGCCCCTTTGGGCACAGCGATCTGAAACTCCTCAATAAACCGAGGCGAAAGCTCAACCTCCCCCTCAACGCGCGCGGTTTGCCCGGTGCCCGCCCGCAGCGGCAAGGTCACGACCCCCTCAAACGGCACCTGCCCCACACGCTCAGCCCCAGATCGGAA
>DOOI01000091.1:0-58391 GCA_003512825.1 Paracoccaceae bacterium
GCAGCGCATGATGCCGCCGAAGATATTGACGAGAATGCCTTTGACGTTGGGATCGGAGGTGATGATCTTGAACGCTTCGGTGACTTTTTCCTTGGTGGCGCCGCCGCCGACGTCGAGGAAGTTGGCGGGCTCGGCACCGTAGAGCTTGATGATGTCCATCGTGGCCATCGCCAGACCTGCGCCGTTGACCATGCAACCGATTTCACCGTCGAGGGCGATGTAGTTGAGGTCAAATTTGGAGGCGGCCAGTTCTTTGGGGTCTTCTTCGGTCTCGTCTTTGAGCGCCTGAATATCGGCGTGGCGATAGAGAGCGTTGCCATCGAAGGATACTTTTGCGTCGAGCACCTTGAGATCGCCCTTGTCGGTCACGATCAGCGGGTTGATTTCGAGCATCTCCATGTCCTTCTCGGTGAAGGCTTTGTAGAGAAGGTTCATCAGGCCGACGCATTGCTTGATTTGTGCGCCTTCGAGACCCAGAGCAAAGGCGATGCGGCGACCGTGAAAGCCCTGAAGGCCCGTGGCCGGATCGACTGTGAAGGTATGGATTTTCTCGGGCGTAGAGGCGGCCACTTCTTCGATGTCCATGCCGCCCTCGGTGGAGCAGACGAAGGAGATGCGCGACGTGGCGCGATCGACGAGGAGCGCGAGATAGAGTTCGCGGGAGATGCCGGAGCCAGCCTCGATATAGACGCGGTTCACTTGCTTGCCCACGGGGCCGGTTTGATGCGTGACCAAGGTGCGGCCGAGCATCTTTTTGGCTTCTTCAGCGGCTTCTTCGACCGATTTGGTCAGGCGCACACCGCCTTTTTCACCCGCGTCTGCTTCTTTGAATTTGCCTTTGCCGCGGCCACCTGCGTGGATCTGCGCCTTGACCACCCAAAGCGGGCCGTCCATTTCGCCTGCTGCGGTTTTTGCGTCTTCGGCTTTTAGGACGACGCGGCCATCGCTGACCGGGGCGCCATAAGAGCGAAGCAGCGCCTTCGCCTGATACTCGTGGATGTTCATCGGTGAGACCGTCCCATCATTTGCTGCGTTTGCGTGGTCGTATAAGGGTTAGATTTATTGTTTCCTAAGGAAATAACGGCTGTGCCGCCCAATTGTTTAAAGTTTTCTCGGTTTGTGATCACAGTTTAAATGGGTGTGATCACATTTCGGTATACAATTGCATGCGGATAAAATCGATTCGCCTCCGCGCCTCAGGCTGCTAGGGTAATGGCAGTGGTTTGAGGGGAAATGGCATGCGTGAAGCCAGTTGGGCAGTGGTCATGACGGCGGATGAGCCGTTGGAGCTGCTTTTGGCGAATACGGCATGGCATTTGGCGACAGGGGCGCTGGAGGTGCATGTCTACCTTGATCGCCCCGATGACCCCGCAGCAGAGGCATTGGCGGCCATCGCGGGCGTGGTCGTGACGCGCTGCGACACGGACCATTGGGCGGAGTTGGCCCCAAACTGGGGGCGACCGCCGTTGCAGATGCGACGCCAAGCCCTCAACGCCAACCATGCGCGGCTGCATACGCGGGCGGACTGGATCATTCACCTCGATGCCGATGAGTTTCTGCGCCAAGACGCAGCTTTGGGGCGGGAATTGGCCTGTTTTACCGGGATGGATCATGAAATCCGTTTTCCGGTCTGGGAGCGGGCCTATCTGGACGCGGCACCGACGGGGATATTTGACGGCGTGTTTCGCACCACGACCAAGCCCTTGCGCCCCATGGCGGCGGCAATATTGGGCGATGACGAGCGCTATATGATTGATGGGATGATGGGGCATTCCGAGGGCAAATGCGCGGTGCCGACAGAAGGCAATTGGAGAATTGGGATCCACTGGTCGTTTCGCGGCAAGGGACCGCAGACCAAATCCAATCGGGTTCCGTCGCCCGGTGTGCGGCTGTTGCATTTCGACGGGCTGACGCCGCTGCATTTTCTGATCAAGCTGGTGCGTTATGCGGGCCATGAGGCAGAGGATTTGGTCCGGCTGGTTTCGGAAAACCGTCGGGTGCAGATCGCGGAGTTGGCATTGGGGCCGCGCGCGCTGCATGATCGGCTGCGGGTGCTTGATGGCGAGAAATGTGACTGGCTGGCGGGATTTGGGCTGATGGATCGGCGCGGTTTTGATCCCCGGCCCGAGATGGAGCGGGTGCTGGGCCGGGTGCCGGAATTGAGCGTGGACGCGTTTGATGCGGCGCTGCGCGCGCGCTATCCAGAGGAAGTCGCGGCGCTAGAGGCGTTGGGTCTTTAGGCGATCACTGGGCCGATTTTTCAGCCAGCGCCAGCATGAGTTGCGTGGCGATGCCCATGTCTTGCACGGAAATCCATTCAAGCGGGCCGTGGATATTTTGCATGCCTGTAAAGAGGTTTGGGCAAGGCACGCCCATTTCGGTAAGGCGCGACCCATCCGTGCCGCCACGGATGGGCACAGAAACGGGTGTGATCCCTAAAGAGCGGGCGGCATCGCAGGCCAGTTCGACAGGGGTCATGTCCTTTTCCAGCCAATAGCGCATGTTGCGGTATTGCGGGGTGATGGTGCAGGTGATGCGGGCGCGTGGCTCGGTGGCGGCGACTGCGGCGCAGACTTGTTGAAGGAGCGCGCCTTTTGCGGCAAGGCCGTCGCGCTCGAAATCGCGCAGAATAAATTTGATCCGCATTTCTGACGACCCACCTGTCATGTCGGTCGCATGAATGAAGCCTTCGCGCCCCGCCGTGGTTTCGGGGGTTTGCGTGGCTTGGGGGAGGGTGTCGATGATCTTGGCGGCGAGATGGATGGCGTTGACGAGTTTCCCGGTGGCATATCCCGGATGGATCGAGACACCTGTGACGGTGACTGTGGCCCCGTCGGCGGAAAAGGTTTCATATTCGATTTCGCCCACTGCTCCGCCATCGAATGTATAGGCAAAATCGACGCCGAGGTCTTTGGGCAGGCGACTGTCGACGCCGCGGCCAATCTCTTCGTCGGGGGTAAAGGCGAGGCGCAGGGTGGGGCGGTTGATCTCTGGTGTGGCAAGGAGGTGGCGCGCGGCGGTCATGAGGATGGCGACACCGGCCTTGTCATCGGCTCCGAGCAGCGTGGTGCCAGAGGCGGTCACGATATCATGGCCAATTTTTTGGGCCAGATAGGGGAATTCGTCGGGAGAGAGCGAGAGGTCGGGGGCGTCTGGGAAGGAGATGGCCCCCCCATTATAGCCTTTGATCACCCGCGGTTTAACGCCTGTGGCGTTGAATTGGGGCGCGGTGTCGACATGGGCGAGAAAGCCTACCGTGGGGCCGGGCGCGGTGCCGGGAATGGTGGCAAGCACGGTGCCATAGTCGGTCAAGGTGACATCGGCGGCGCCCATCTCTTCCAGTTCGGATTTGAGCAGGTGGAGAATGTCATATTGGCAGGCGGTAGATGGGGCGCTGGGGCTGTCGGCATCGGATTGGCTGTCGATCGCGGCGTAGCGGCAAAGACGGGTTTCAAGCTCGGTGTGAAAGTCTGACATGGCGGCACCTTTGGTTTTCGCCTGATCTAGCGGTGGGTGGAGGAAGAAGTCAACCGGAGCTGGAGCCTCGGGGCCTCGGAGCCTCGGTGTTGGGCAGAGGAAGGTTGAGGCCTTGGGGGTTGGGCCTTGATATGACAGACTGACCAGCACGTCAGCGGGAGGGACGGCCGATGCATCCAACGATTTCACAGATGATGGCAGTGGTGGCAGAAGGCCGAGAAGACGAGATCGCACCCTTGTTGGCCGAAGAGGTGCAGTTTTTGCCACCGACCTATTGGAAGACTTGGGTAGGACGGGCGCCTGTGGCCGCTGTCTTGGGCCATGTCGGGCGGGTGTTTGAGGGGTTTCGCTATCGCCGTGTCATGGGGCAGGGCGTAGATTGGGCCTTGGAATTCGAGTGCAAGATCGGTGCATTGGACGCTGTCGGGGTCGATCTGATCACACTCGATGAGGCGGGGTTGATTGTGCGATTTGAAGTGGCGATGCGGCCTTTGAAATCAGTGGAGGCGCTTCGGGCTGCGATGAATGCCGCGGTGGCAGGCGACGCGCGGTTCTTGGCGTTTCGGAGTGCGTTGCAGTGAGTGCGCTTGGGGCTGTGACCCGGATTGAAGGGTGGGGCGATGCGAATATTCGATAATATTCTCTCGGACCGAGGCTCGAAATACGCGGTGTCGGGCGGTCCTTGCACCAGTGAGGCCGAGGCGCGGGCGATGGTGGCCAAATTGTGCGAGACACGCAAATTTGCCAAGGCGAGCCATCATAGCTGGGGGCTTTTGACGGCTGATGGCCCGATCAAGGCCGATGATGGCGAAGCGGGCGCAGGTATGGTGATCTTGAGGATGCTGGAGCGCGCGGAGTTGCGTGGGCATGTGATTATCGTGACGCGGTGGTTTGGTGGCAAACATCTGGGCGGAGATCGGTTTCGACATATTCAGGAGGCCGTTCGGCTCTATCTGGCCGAGATTGCCTGAGGTGGATAGCGCTCTGTGATTGCGTTTTGGTCGTTGCGCTGCCACAGTTTTGGCTGTGATGGAGGGCGTGCGGATGATCCCGAGTTATGAAGAGATGATGCTACCGCTTTTGCGCGCTTTGGCGGGGGGCGCCTAGCCCGCCAAGCGACGCGATAGAGGTGGCAGCCAAAGCATTGAATGGTGCGCTGCAAGATGAGGTTTTGGAGTTGATCCGGGGGATGGATCCTTTCGCCTTTGAGCGGTTGGGCGTCCTGCCTTGCAGCAATTTGTCGGCAGTTTGACGGGAGAAGGCGCCACGAAAGGGGTGTTTGTGACGACCTCTTCCTATTCGGCAGAGGCGCGTGGCTATGTGGAGCGGGTTCAGCAGCGGATCATTTTGATCGATGGGGCAGAATTGGCGCGGCTCTTGGTGCGCCATTCTGTGGGGGTGCGCGTGGTGCAGACCATTGAGATCAAAGCGATTGATGAGAATATCTTTGCCGATTTGTGAGCGCAGAAAGCCTTTTGCAAAAGGCTTGGCAACACCCTTGCAAGGGTGTTGAAACGCCCTTGCAAGGGCGTTCAGCGGGTGGGGACGGGCTCTTCGCCGCGGTAATCATAAAAGCCGCGTTTGGTTTTGCGGCCAAGCCAGCCGGCTTCGACATATTTCGTCAGTAGCGGGCAGGGGCGGTATTTTGTGTCGGCAAGGCCTTCGTGCAGCACGTGCATGATGGCGAGGCAGGTGTCGAGGCCGATGAAATCCGCAAGTTCCAACGGGCCCATCGGGTGGTTGGCGCCGAGTTTCATCGCCTGATCTATGGAGCGCACATTTCCGACGCCTTCGTAGAGGGCGTAGACGGCTTCGTTGATCATTGGGATCAGGATGCGGTTGACGATGAAGGCCGGGTAATCTTCGGCGCTGGCGGCGGTTTTGCCCAAGCGATCAACCACGGCGTGGCAGGCGTCATAGGTGGGTTGATCGGTGGCGATGCCGCGGATCAGTTCGACGAGTTGCATCACGGGCACGGGGTTCATGAAGTGGAACCCCATGAACCGCTCGGGACGATCGGTGCGGCTGGCGAGGCGTGTGATGGAAATCGACGAGGTATTTGAGGTGAGGATCGTGTGTGGGGCCAGATGGGGGGTCAGGCTTTCGAAGATCTTGTTCTTGATCTCCTCGCGCTCTGTTGCGGATTCAATGATCAGATCGGTTTGACCGACATCGGCAATGGCTTGTGTGGTGCGGATGCGGGCCATGGCGGCGGCCTTGTCTTCCGGGGAGGTTTTGCCACGGGTGACTTGGCGCTCCATGTTCTTGTCGATGGTGGCCACGGCGCGCGCGAGGGCATCTTGGTTGATGTCGTTGAGCAGCACGTCAAAGCCGGCTTGGGCCATGACATGAGCGATGCCATTGCCCATTTGACCTGCTCCGACGACGCCGATTGTGCGGATGTCCATAGCGCTCTCTCCTGCTTGTTGGGGTGACCATAGGTCTGGTTGCTGCCCGGCTGCAAGGCTTGCCGCGCGTCGGCGAGGACCGATGGGCGCAGATCAGGTGCTGGTCAGACGCTGGCGATAGGCAGGATCGCTCAAATTTTCGCATTAGCATTTCAGAAAGAACCTTGCCGCAAAGTGACTTTGGGTGAGAAATTTTTGGGGTGGGTGGGATGACCTACGAAATGAAGGGCGCGCAGGCGCTTGACTATCGGTATTGCCATTATGGAACATCGAGGCTGGCTTTCCGGGGGCCGCAAAAGGCGCTCACTGGGCCATATGCGGTGTTTTTAGGAGGGACGGAGACATTTGGGCGCTTCGTCGAGCGGCCTTATCCGGCGCTTTTGGAGCCGATGCTGGGGGTGCCTTGCGTCAATTTGGGGCTGCCGAATTCTGGGATTGATGCCTATCTGCGAGACCCGGAGGTTTTGGAGATTGTGCGGCGCGCATGTTTTGTTGTCGTGCAGGCGACGGGCGTTCAATTTAATTCGAACCGGTATTACACTGTGCATCCAAGGCGCAATGATCGGGTGATTGGGCCTACGCCATTGATGCGGCAGGTCTTTCGCGAAACGGATTTTACCGAGTTCAACTTCACGCGCCATTTGGTGCTGGCTATGGCTGAGCGCGCGCCGGATCGGTTTGACTCGCTTCTGCGCGAGATGCAGTCGGTTTGGGTGGAGCGGATGCGGCAGCTCTTGTCTGGGGCGAAGGGGGTCGCGTTTTTGCTATGGTTTTCGGAGCACGTTCCGGCCGCGCATCACACGAGCCTGACAGAAGAGCGCGAACCTTGGGGGGTGGATCGCAGTCTCATGACAAAGGCATTGGTGCAAGATGCACAGTTATTGGAGGTGGTGCCAAGCCCGCGGGCGCGGGCCTTGGGAACAGAGGGGATGGTCTTCACCCCGCTGGATTTGCCTGCGACGGTGGGGTTGCCGGGACCGGCGGCGCATCGGGAGGCTGCGGATATCATCGCGGCACAGGTGCGGGCCTTGGAAGTTTTGCCGCGATCCCTTCTGCAAGGTTAATGCGGTGTGGTGCAAAAGGCACCGCCCGCCAAGGAGGATCCGGGCGGGCGGCGTTTGGATGGTGATTTGCTCCAGAATTAGAGCTTTTCCACCAGTTCAGGAACAGCGGAGAAGAGATCTGCCACAAGGCCGAAATCGGCCACTTGGAAGATTGGGGCTTCTTCGTCTTTGTTGATCGCTACGATGATCTTGGAGTCTTTCATCCCTGCGAGGTGCTGAATGGCGCCAGAAATGCCGACGGCGACGTAGAGCTGTGGTGCCACGACTTTACCAGTCTGGCCAACTTGCCAATCATTGGGTGCATAGCCCGAGTCAACAGCGGCACGCGAGGCGCCAACAGCCGCGCCGAGTTTGTCGGCCAGCTTCTCGATGATCGCGAAATCATCCTTGGAGCCAACGCCACGGCCACCAGAGACGACGATGCCTGCGGAGGTGAGTTCGGGGCGATCGGATGCAGCCACTTTGTCTTCTACCCATTCGGAAAGGCCGGGGTTCGCAGCCGCACCGATGGCCTCGACAGCCGCAGAGCCACCCATGGCCGCTGCGTCAAAGGACGCGGTGCGGACGGTGAACACCTTGACCATATCGCCGGATTTGACGGTTTGGATGGCGTTTCCTGCGTAGATCGGGCGCTCGAACGTATCGGCGTCGATCACGGCGGTGACGTCCGAAAGGATCATCACGTCGAGAAGTGCGGCCACGCGTGGCAGCACGTTCTTGGCGTCCGAGGTGGAGGGGGCGGCGATGTGGCTATAGTTGCCTGCGAGCGAGACGATCAGCGCGGCGACGGGCTCGGCGAGCGCGTGGCAGTAGCTGTGATCCCCTGCAAAGAGCACCTTGGACACACCTGCAATCTTGCCTGCGTCTGCAGCGGCGGCGTCACCGCCTTCGCCTGCGACGAGCACATGAACATCACCCAAACCCGCAACAGCCGAGACCGTTTTTGCGACAACATCGGTGGCCAACTGACCGTTGGCAACTTCGGCAAGGAGAAGAACAGCCATCACAGAGCTCCTGCTTCTTTGAGTTTCGATACAAGCTCGTCAACCGAACCCACCTTGATGCCAGCCGCACGTGCCGCAGGCTCGCTGGTTTTGACAACGGTGAGGCGTGGGGTGACATCGACGCCATAATCGGCAGCGGTCTTTTCGTCCAAAGGCTTTTTCTTGGCCTTCATGATATTGGGCAGCGAGGCGTAACGCGGCTCGTTGAGGCGCAGGTCTGCGGTGACGATGGCGGGCAGCTTGACCTTGATGGTCTGCAAGCCGCCGTCGACTTCGCGGGTGACAACGGCATGGCCGCCATCGATGGCGACTTCGGACGCGAAGGCCGCTTGGCTCCAACCCAGAAGCGCCGAGAGCATTTGGCCCGTGGCGTTCATGTCGTTATCAATCGCTTGCTTGCCTGTGATGACCAGCTCTGCGCCTTCTTCTTTTGCCACGGCGGCGAGGATCTTGGCGACAGCGAGCGGCTCGATGTCTTTGTGCACATCATCGGAGGCCTCGACGAGGATCGCCCGATCTGCGCCCATCGCGAGCGCCGTGCGGAGCGTTTCTTGCGCCTGCTTCACGCCGATGGAGACGACGACGATTTCCGTGACGACGCCCTTTTCCTTCAGGCGGATCGCTTCTTCGACTGCGATTTCGTCGAAGGGGTTCATCGACATCTTGACGTTGGCGAGATCGACACCCGATCCGTCCGCCTTGACGCGGACTTTCACGTTGTAATCGATCACGCGCTTCACAGGCACGATCACCTTCATTGCGTGGTCTCCCTAGACTGTTGAGCGAGGGGCCGCGGGCGACTCCCTCGAGGTTCCTTGGCGTTGATATAATCTTGCGCCCGGCGGTGACAGGTCAAAATCGTCGCGTCATGTGTTAAGGACGCCGCGTTTTTTATCACAAGCGGGCAAGCGGCGCGACAAATTGGCTCGTTCTGACATCGTTTTCCCCCTCGTGGATGCACCGAGAGGGGGCGTTTTATGTGCCGAGCGTGGCGAGAATAGCGCGCGCAGTTTCCTCACGGACGGATTTGCGCGCCACCATTTCAGCAGCGACGATGCCTATTTGCGTGCCATGCGCCCCCGCCGAGACAGCCAGATTGCGGGCATGGAGCGTCATATGGCCGCGCTGGATGCCTTCGGTCGCAAGTGCGCGCAAGGCCGAAAAGTTCTGCACCAAGCCAACAGCGGCCATGACGCGCGCCAAACGGTCCGCGCCCGTGACACCCATGATCTTGAGCGCGCTGCGCGCCGTCGGATGAGCGCGGGTGGCGCCACCGACAATGCCGACGGGCATCGGGCATTCGATCATTCCAACGAGGTCGCCGTTCTTGGCGCGTTCATAAGTGGTGAGCGGGCCATAACCGCCAGGACGTGTCGCGGCATAGGCATGCGCGCCTGCTTCAAGCGCGCGGGTGTCTTGCCCGGTGGCCATACCAACGGCCGAAATCCCGTTCATGATGCCTTTGTTATGGGTGGCCGCTCGGTAAGGATCACAGGCGGCGAAAGCATAGGCTTCCAAGATCCCTTGGACGGTTTCTGCCCCGAGGTCTGCCACAGGCCAAGTGGCGCGCGCCCGCACGAGGCGGCGGTCGGCGAGATTGGAGAGAATGCGAAGGCGGGCCGTGCCCCCGGACCAACCTTCGAGATGAGGCGCGCAGGTTTCCGCCATGGTGTTGACCGCATTGGCCCCCATTGCATCGCGCACATCCACGATGAGATGCACAATAAGGAACCCACCCGCGACCCGCGCCTCTACCATGCGAAACCCACCGCCCAAAGTGACGAGCATTGGATCGACCGCATCACAAAGCGCTTTGAGATCGGCTTCATGTTCCAGCACGCGGGCCCGGGCAAGATGGGGGTCTGATAGGCCGGTAATCTGGATCTGTGCAATCATCCGGGGTGCATCAGCAGAAGTGGTGAACCCTCCCGTCTCGCGACAAGCCCGCGCGCCATTGCAAACCGCAGCAACCACGCTGGCTTCTTCGGTGGCCATCGGCACCAAGACATCCACGCCGTCAACGATGACATTGGTGGCGACACCCAAAGGAATGGACATGACCGAGACGACATTCTCGGCAAGGTGATCGCATAGATCACCGGAGGCTTCGGCCTCGCGGGTGAGGTGATCCAGCTCTGCATTGGTCAGGCCAGTCATCTCGGCAACTTTAGCCAGACGATCCGCGCGAGAGAGGGCATGAAAACCAGGGATGCGAGAGGTCATGCGAGAATATCCCAAAGAGTGGAGGAAAGCGTGCCCAATCGATCCTCGGCAGCGATCATCGCATCAACGATGATATCTTCGCGCCACCTTGGGCCGATAAGCTGGACGTTGATTGGCTGGTGACCTTGCGGAAGAGCTGCCAGATGCGTCGGGAAGTTGCCAGCAGGCAAGCCGATAAAGTTCATCGAATAAGACCAAAGGGCAGAGCCCAAAGCCTCGCGCACACCATCGGCACCTTCGGTGTCGCGGTCGGGGCGGAAGAAGGGCTGTGGCAGGAACGGTGTCAGCACCAGAGGGGTTTCGTGCAAAAAGAGCGACCATTGCCGCGCGTATTTCGTACGGTCGGCCATGACGCGCAGCAAGTCCGCGCCTTCATAAGGGGGGAATTGGCGATAATACTCGTCGAAAACCGCCCGCACCGTTTGCGAACCCGCACGCGCAATATCGGGCCCCATCAGCTGAGACACTTCTCCCATCAGCGCGCGGTAGCCTGACAAAGCGCAAGGCTCGATATCTGGAACCGCGCGTTCCTCAACGTCATATCCGGCATTCGCCAGCGCATCGGCGGCTCGGGTGATCGCGGCATTGATCTCGGGATGCACCTCAAATCCCGGCACCCGCCGCGTGACCGCAACCTTGATCGGGCCTGCCAACGGGGCCATGCGATATGGCAGGGGCACATGGAAAGGATCGCGAGGATCGGGAGCCACGGCAAAAGGCATCGCGAGATCAAGATCGCGGGCGGACCGCGTGATCAATCCCTGCACCGACATTGCCTGCGCCAACATGCCCCGCTCGGCGGTCTGCGACGGGTTCCAAGCGGGCACGCGGCCCATGCCAGGCTTGACGGTGACCGCGCCATTGGCCGCGGCAGGAAAGCGTAACGAGCCCCCGATGTCATTGCCATGCGCCAATGCGCCAATCCCAGCCATCACAGCCGCACCAGCTCCGCCAGAAGATCCTCCGGGCGACACATGAGGCCCCCATGGGTTATGCGTACGGCCATGCAAAGGGTTGTCGGTATCGGCACGAAAGGAAAATTCGGGAGTGTTGGTGCGCCCGATGATCACCGCGCCTGCCGCTTGCAGGTTTTCGACAATCGGCGCATCGCCGGGCGCGATGACGTCCTTCAAGGCGACCACACCATTCGTGGTCGCATGGCCCTTTTGATCGACGTTGACCTTGATGGTCACGGGCACCCCGTGCAGCGGACCGGGGGCTGCGCCAGCCGCCACCGCCGCATCCAAGGCGCGCGCCCGTGTGATGGCCTCACGGCTCAGGTCTTCGACCACCGCATTGAGGCGCGGGTTCACCAGCGCCATCCGATCTAAAGCAGACCTCACCGCGTCCTGTGCAGAAACCGTCCCTGCCCGCGTCTTCCCGACCAATTCCGCAGCCGTCAGCTGCCACAACGGACGTTCCGCCATTCGCCTCACTCCTCGCTTTGCTCATGGCGAAGCCTAGACCCGCAAAGCGCGGAACGTCAAAGGGGCGTGAAAGAAAATTCCACCCCAAAACAAAAAGCATAGCTGCCGCTCAAGCGCTTTCCGGTGCGCTGTCTCGTTGCAAAAATATCCTCGGGGGTGTGGGGGCAGACAGCCCCACCGACACGCTTACCCCTTGGCGTAGCCGATGGTCTGCAGGGCCTCGCGAATTTCATCGAGGATCACCGGATCATCAATGGTTGCGGGCATTTTGAAGCTTTCGCTATCTGCAATTTTTACCATGGTCGCGCGCAGGATCTTGCCCGAGCGGGTTTTGGGCAGGCGATCGACCACCACGGCGCGTTTGAAATCCGCAACAGGACCGATCTGTTCGCGCATCAAGGTGACGCATTCCTTGACGATTTCCGGGTGCGGGCGGTTGACGCCTTTGGTCAAGCACAAAAATCCGACTGGCACTTGGCCCTTGAGCTGGTCTGTCGCCCCGATGACGGCGCATTCGGCGACGTCAGGGTGAGAGGCGAGCACCTCTTCCATAGCGCCAGTGGACAGGCGGTGGCCTGCAACGTTGATGACATCATCTGTGCGCGCCATGATGTAGAGGTAGCCGTCTTCATCGATCATCCCGGCGTCGCCTGTCTCATAAAAGCCGGGAAAATGTGCAAGGTAGCTCTTCTTGAACCGTGCATCGGCGTTCCAGAGCGTGGGCAGGGTGCCGGGTGGCAAGGGGAGCTTTACGGCGATCGCGCCCAATGTGTTGGGGCCGAGCGGGTGGCCTGCTTCGTCGAGCACTTGCACGTCATAACCCGGCATTGGCACCGTGGGGGACCCCAGTTTGACTGGCAGGGCTTCGATACCCGCAGGGTTTCCAGCGATGGTCCAGCCGGTTTCGGTTTGCCACCAATGGTCGTAGACCGGAACGCCGAGGATGTTTTGCGCCCAGACGATCGTATCGGGGTCGGCCCGTTCGCCTGCCAAATAGAGGGCCCGCAGACAGGAGAGGTCGTATTTCTGGCGGTATTCGCCTTTCGGGTCTTCTCGCTTGATGGCACGAAAGGCTGTTGGCGCAGTAAAGAATGAGCGCACATTGTGCTCGGAGATGACCCGCCAGAAGGTGCCGGCATCTGGGGTGCCGATGGGTTTTCCTTCGAAGACCACAGTGGTGTTGCCGTGGATCAATGGGCCGTAGCAGATATAGCTATGTCCGACGACCCAACCCACATCCGAGGCGGCCCAGAACACATCACCTGGATCGACATTGTAGATGTTTTTCATCGACCAATTGAGGGCCACGAGATGCCCGCCTGTGGGGCGCACCACGCCTTTGGGTTGGCCTGTCGTGCCCGAGGTGTAGAGGATATAGCACGGGTGATTGCCTTCGACCCATTCGCATTCTGCCGGGGAGACACCTGCCTGAAAGTCGAACCAATCGACATCTTGCCCCGGGATGAGCGCGCAAGGCTCTTGTTCACGTTGGAAAATCACCGTGAAGTCAGGCTTGTGGGTGGATTGTGCAATGGCCCCGTCGAGGAGGGGTTTGTAATGAACCACGCGGCCCGGCTCGAGGCCGCAGGAGGCCGCGATGATTGCTTTGGGTTTGGCGTCGTCGATCCGCACGGCCAGCTCATGGGCGGCAAAGCCACCAAACACCACCGAATGGATGGCGCCGATGCGCGTGACGGCAAGCATTGCTTCGAGGGCTTCGGGGATCATCGGCATGTAAATGATCACCCGGTCCCCCTTGCTGACGCCTTTCGCCTTGAGTGCTCCGGCGAGCGAGGCGACGCGGGTTTGCAGATCAGCGTAGGTGATTGTGCGTTTGGTGCCAGTGATGGGGCTGTCGTGGATGATTGCGGTTTGTGCGCCCCGCCCGGCGGCGACGTGGCGGTCGACGGCGTTGTAGCAGGTGTTGGTCAAACCGTCGGCGAACCACTCATACATATGGTCGCCCAGATCGGTCAGGGCCCGAGACGGTGCACGGTGCCAGTGGATCTGTGCGGCGGCATCGGTCCAGAAGGCTTCAGGGTCAGCTTTCCAGCGGGCGTAGACATCCTTGTAGGTGGTCATGGGGCGGTCCTCCTCCGTGCAGTTGACGCGGGTTTAGACAAGTGCCTGTCGTTTGAGCAAGCCTGTTACCGGAAACAGGGGCGGGATGCCGCGGGAAATTTGCAATATAGCGGCACAGAGCCCTGCAAATTTTTGCAAAATTGCGAAATTCGGCGAGGTTTTAGCACAAGCTTGCCCGAGTTTGCAAAGTTTGCCGTGCGCGCTTTGCATGTGACGACTCGCGGCGGGTGCGGGTGACAAGGCGGATGCAAACGCCTTGGACCGGGCCTTGCAAGGCCCGATCAAGCATCTTGTGCGGCGTTTGTGCGCGGCGTTAGCCGTAATGCGCGACGGGCGTGCCGGCGATGGCGGCCATGTTCAAGAGGCCGCGCGCGGTGATGCCTGGCGTTACAATATGGGCGCGGTTGCCCATGCCCATCAAGATTGGTCCCACTTCCAGCCCGCCAGCTTTCATTTTGAGAATGTTACGGACGCCGGACGCCGCATCGGCATGGCCAAAGATCAGCACATTCGCTGGGCCTTTCATTCTGTTGCCGGGCAGGAGCCTGTCGCGCAGGTCGGGATCGAGGGCGGCATCAACGTTCATTTCGCCCTCATAGCAAAAGTCGCGCGGCGCTTGGTCGAGGATTGCGATGGCCTCTCGCAGACGCTGGCCAGACCCTTGGGCTTGGTTGCCAAATTGCGATTGGGAGCAGAGCGCGATGTTGGGCGATAGGCCAAAGCGGCGCACATGGCGCGCCGCGCCGATGGCGATTTCAGCCAGTTGTTCGGGGGTGGGTTGGGAATAGACATGCGTGTCTGCAATGAAGAGCGGGCCGTCTTCCAAGATCATCAATGACAACGCCCCATGCGGGCGCAGCGTTTCGTTCCCCAGAACTTGGGTGAGGTAATTCATATGCCAGCGGAATTCACCAAAGGTGCCGCAAATCAGGCTATCGGCCTCGCCGCGATGGACCATGACGGCCCCGATCGCCGTGGTATTGGTTCGCATGATGGCGCGCGCGAGGTCGGGTGTGACGCCGCGGCGGGCCATGATTTGATGGTAGGTGCCCCAATAGTCGCGGTAGCGAGGGTCGTTCTCGGGGTTGACGATTTGAAAGTCGCGACCGGGTCGAACGGCAAGCCCGTAGCGTTCGCAACGCCGCTCGATCACCTCGGGGCGGCCGATGAGGATGGGCTGTTCGGTGGTTTCTTCCAGAATGGCTTGGGCCGCGCGCAGAACGCGCTCGTCTTCGCCTTCGGCAAAAACGATTTTCCGCGATGCGGTGGCTGCGGCCTGAAAAACCGGGCGCATGAGGAGGGCGGATTTGAACACGGACCCGTTGAGCCGTTGACGGTAGGCGTCAAAACTCTCAATCGGTCGCGTGGCGACGCCCGAGTCCATGGCGGCTTTGGCGACGGCGCTGGCGACGACGCCGATCAAGCGGGGGTCGAAGGGTTTGGGAATGAGGTAGTCGGCCCCAAAGGTGAGTTGTTCGCCTCGATAGGCCGCTGCGGCTTCGGCGGAGGTGGTGGCGCGGGCCAAAGCGGCAATGCCGTCGATGCAGGCCAGTTGCATTTCGTCATTGATCGCCGTTGCACCGACATCCATGGCGCCACGAAAGATGAAGGGGAAGCAAAGCACGTTATTGACTTGGTTCGGATAATCCGACCGCCCGGTTGCGATGATCGCATCAGGGGCGACGGCGCGGACTTCGTCGGGGTGGATTTCCGGTGTTGGATTAGCCAAGGCGAAGATGATTGGGCGGGGCGCCATTTTGCTGACCATGTCTTGGGACAGGACGCGGGGGCCTGAGAGGCCGAGGAAAAGGTCGGCGCCGTCAATGACGTCGTCAAGGCTACGGAGCGATGACGCCTGAGCGTAGGCCGCTTTCTCTGGGTTCATTTCTTCGGAGCGACCTTCGTAAACAAGGCCATGGATGTCGCAGAGCCAGACGTTTTCGCGCTTTACGCCGAGCTTGAGCAACATGTTCAGGCAGGCAATGCCCGCCGCGCCGCCGCCTGTCGAGACAACCTTGATCGTGTCGAAGGTTTTTCCGGCGACGAGGAGGGCGTTGGTGGCCGCGGCGCCAACGACGATGGCGGTGCCGTGTTGGTCGTCGTGGAAGACAGGAATATTCATGCGCTCTCGGCAGATGCGCTCGACGGTGAAGCAGTCTGGGGCCTTGATGTCTTCAAGGTTGATTGCGCCGAAGGTGGGCTCAAGCGCGCAAACGATTTCAGCAAGTTTTACGGGGTCTGGCTCGTTGACTTCGATGTCGAAGCAATCAAGGCCTGCGAATTTTTTGAAGAGAACGGCTTTGCCTTCCATCACAGGTTTGGAGGCCAGCGCCCCGATATTGCCCAAGCCCAGAACCGCAGTGCCATTGGAGACGACGGCGACAAGGTTGCCGCGGGCGGTGTAGCGAGAGGCATTGGCAGGGTCGGCTTTGATTTCCAAACAGGCTTCGGCGACGCCGGGGCTGTAGGCGCGGGCGAGATCGCGGCCATTGGCGAGAGGCTTGGTGGCCCGGATCTCGAGTTTTCCGGGTTTGGGAAACTCGTGATAGGCCAATGCTGCTTGGCGCAGGGCCTCTTTTTGGCTGTCGGTGCTGTCGGACATTTTGGCCTCCTCCAAGGATAGTTCAGTATTAAACTATTTCGTGGTGTCTGGAAAGATGGGTTTTGTTGATGCGCGTTTGACGGCCTTGCGGCTGATGCAGAGCGGCCAAATTCTTGCAAGAATTTGGGGCACAGCCTTGCACGGCTGTGGAAAATTCCTTGCAAGGAATTTGGCGGTGGGGCGGGTTGCAATTCCCGGTGCTGCGCGCCACGCTTTGCGGGAGATTGTGGGGGCCATCATGACAGAGACTCGGGCTGAAATTCGTTTGCCGACGACGGAACTCCGCAATGATATCCCGTTTTTCACCCAAGTATTGGGAATGCGGATGGATCTGATTTATCCGGCCGATGATCCTGCTGTTGCGGTTTTTTCCGGGCATGGGGTGCGAATTCGAGTGGAAAAGGGCGCGACGGAGCCTGCGGGCACGCTGCGGATCCTCACGGAAGATCCGGATCAATTTGCGGCGGGCGCGCGGGTGTTGATGGCGCCCAATGGCACGCGTGTGGAGATTGAGCCTCTCAATCCGCCAATGGTGGTCCCGCCAACGCTGCATTCCTTTATTGTGCGGCGGCTCAAGGATCAGGCCCCTTGGATCGTGGGGCGGGCAGGGATGATGTATCGCGATTTGGTACCGGATCGTTTGGGAGGTGCGCTGATTGCGTCGCATATCCGTATTCCTGATGGCGGGCCTGTGCCGGATATGGTGCATTATCATCAGGTTGGCTTTCAGTTGATCTTCTGCATCTCGGGATGGGTCGATGTGGTTTACGAAGATCAAGGACCGCCGATCCGGTTGACGGCAGGGGCTTGTTTCATTCAGCCGCCGCAGATCCGCCATCGGGTTTTGCAGGCGTCAGATGGGATTGAAGTGATCGAGATCGGGGTGCCGGCAGAGCATGTGACGGAAATTGACCATGAGATGGCATTGCCGACGCCCTATCTGCGGCCAGAGCGGGAATGGGAGGGGCAGCGTTTTGTCTGGAACACGCCCGAGGGTGCTGAATGGCGGCCCTTTCGCACCAAGGGCTTTGTTTGCCGAGATACGACGATCCATGCCAACACCAAAGGTGTGGCGAGCGTCTTGGTGGTGCGTCCTGAGGGGCAAGCGGGGGTTTGGCATTGGCACAAGGGCGATATCCTCTTCACCTATGTGATGGCGGGGCGCATGATGCTTGAGGGGGAGGAGCGAGAGCCATTTCCCTTGGAAGCGGGCGATGCGTTTGTCATCCCTCCGGGAATGCGCGTGAGTTATGCGGATGTCTCGGAAGATTTGGAATTGATGGAAGTGTCTTTGCCCGGTGCGTTTGAAACGATTGAGGATTGAGGGATGAGTTTGCTCGATGCGGCCCGCTTGGTGCGGGAAAATGCCTATGTGCCCTATTCACGGTTCAAGGTTGGAGCGGCGGTGCGGACGACGTCGGGCGCTGTGTATGTTGGGTGCAATGTAGAAAATGTGGCCTATCCCGAGGGCACCTGCGCGGAAGCGGGGGCGATTGCGGCGATGGTGGCGGCTGGCGAGACAGCAATAGCGGAGGTTTGTGTGATTGCCGATTGCCCAACGCCTGTGACCCCATGTGGAGGATGTCGGCAGAAATTGGCGGAATTCGGCGGCAAGGATGTTCCGGTCCGTCTGACGACAACAGATGGGGCGGAATGGATGACCACCATCGGGGAGTTGTTGCCCGGGGCGTTTGATCGCACACAAATGGAGCGTAGCTGATGGATGCGCGCAGGATTTTGACCAAAATGCGCGACGGCGCGTCGCTTAGCCAAGACGAGTTGCGCTGGTTTGCCAAGGGGCTAGCGGATGGCGGCGTTTCCGCGGCGCAGGCCGGGGCCTTTGCCATGGCTGTTGTCCTCAAGGGGTTGGGGGAAGAGGGGCGTTTGGCGCTGACCCAAGCGATGCGGGATTCGGGAAAGGTGTTGAAATGGGCGCTAGATCGCCCGGTTTTGGACAAGCATTCCACAGGTGGCGTGGGGGATTGTGTTTCTTTGGTATTGGCCCCGGCCTTGGCGGCGTGTGGCGCTGCGGTGCCGATGATTTCGGGGCGTGGCCTTGGCCACACGGGCGGCACGCTCGACAAGTTGGAGGCGATCCCGGGCTTTCAGACCGGGATGGAAGAGGCCCGGTTTCGCGAGGTGGTTGGCAATGTCGGATGTGCGATTGTGTCGGCTTCTGCCGATATCGCCCCGGCGGACAAGCGGCTCTACGCGGTGCGTGATGTGACGGGGACGGTGGAGAGTATTGACCTTATCACGGCATCGATCTTGTCGAAAAAGCTGGCGGCTGGATTGGATGGCTTGGTGCTGGATGTGAAGTCTGGCTCGGGGGCGTTTATGGGGTCGGATGAGGCGGCGCGATCTTTGGCGCGCGCGCTCGTTGATGTGGCGCGGGCTGCTGGATGCCGGGCGTCGGCGTTGATCACGGATATGAATCAACCCTTGGCACCAGAAGCGGGTAATGCGCTGGAAGTGGCGGCTTCTATGCGCGTTTTGACCGGGCAAGTGACCGGGCCTCTGCATGATCTGACGGCGGTCTTGGGGGGGCTGGCTTTGGCTGAAGCGGGATTGGCAGCAGATTTGGAAGCTGGGGCGGCGGCCATTGCGGATGCGATTGCGGATGGGCGCGCAGCAGAGACGTTTGGTCGGATGGTGGCCGCGCAAGGAGGGCCTGTGCGATTTGTCGAGGATTGGGCGCGGTTTTTGCCAGAAGCGAATGTGATCCGGGAGATTTCGGCGGAGCGAGCAGGCTTTGTCAGCGCGATGGATGTGCATGCGTTGGGGCTGATTGTGGTCGGGTTGGGTGGTGGCCGTCAGGTTGAGGGTGATCGGGTCAACCCATCGGTGGGGCTGTCGGATATTGCGCCATTGGGAACTTGGGTGGAGAAGGGCCAGCCTTTGGCGCGGGTTCACGCCGTGCGGGAGGCGCAGGCGACCGAAGCGGTTGCCTCACTGCGCCGGGCGGTCACGCTGGCGGAGAATGCGCCTGTGGTGCCAGATTTGATCCGCGAGCGGATTGGCTGATGACCCGAGCCTTTCTGGTGGTGATGGACAGTGCCGGGATTGGCGGCGCGCCGGATGCCGAGACGTTTTTCAATGAGACCCGTCCTGATCTGGGTGCGAATACTCTTGGGCATATCGCGCAGGCCTGCGCTATGGGGCGCGCTGACGAGGGGCGCAGCGGGCCTTTGAAGCTGCCTCATCTCGTGGGTTTGGGGCTTGGGTCGGCGATTGAGTTGGCATCTGGGATGAAGGCACCGGGGCTTGAGGCACCTCCGACGGGCGCGTGGGGCGCGGCGACGGAAGTGAGCCGGGGAAAAGATACCCCGTCGGGGCATTGGGAATTGGCGGGTGTGCCAGTGCCATGGGATTGGCATTATTTTAGCAATGTGACGCAGTCGTTTCCGCCAGATTTGGTGCGCTTGGTTTCCCAGACGGCCGGGACAGAAGGAATATTGGGCAATTGTCATGCCCCGGGCACGGCGATCATTGAGCGTTTGGGGGCAGAGCATCTGACGACGGGTTGGCCGATTTGTTACACCTCTGCGGATAGTGTGTTTCAAATCGCCGCGCATGAGACGCAGTTCGGATTGGAGCGGCTTTATGCCCTGTGTGAGGCGATGGCTCCGCATTTGCATGCGATGCGCGTGGGGCGGGTGATTGCACGGCCTTTCGTGGGTGTGCCGGGGAATTTTCAGCGCACGCAAAACCGCCACGATTACGCGATAGCACCGCCTGCACCCACGCTTTGCGATTGGGTGACGGGGGCTGGGCGATCTGTGCATGCTGTTGGGAAAATTGGTGATATTTTCTCCATGCGTGGGATCACCGATGTGGCGAAGGGCAATGACGCCACTTTGATGAGGGCGCTTGCACATTTGGTGGAGGAGGCGGACGAGGGGGCGCTGGTCTTTGCGAATTTTGTAGAATTTGACAGCCTTTATGGACATCGCCGGGATGTGGCGGGCTATGCGCGAGCTTTAGAGTGGTTTGATCGCGAAATTGGGCGAGTGATGGCGCGGCTGCGGCCCGGCGATTTGATGATCTTGACCGCAGATCACGGCAATGATCCGACGTGGAGCGGCACGGATCACACACGGGAGCGGGTGGCTGTGCTGGCAAAGGGCCTTGGAGCACGGAGCTTGGGGCTGGTGGGGTTTGCGGATGTCGCTGCGAGTGTCGCAGCGCATTTGGGGGTGCCTGCGGAGGGGCCCGGAAGGAGTTTCCTATGACGTGGCGTGCATTGCCCAAGGTTGAGTTGCATCTTCATCTGGAAGGCGCAGCGCCACCGGAGTTTATTCGGGGATTGGCGAAGGAGAAAAGGATCGATCTTTCGAAAATTTTCGCACAGGACGGCAGCTATGCCTATCGTGACTTCGTGCATTTTTTGTCGGTCTACGAGGCGGCAACCTCGGTTTTGAAATCGCCGGAGGATTTCAAGCGATTGACGCTGGCTGTGTTGGAAGAAAGCGCCTCGGAGGGGGTGGTTTATTCCGAGACGTTTTTATCTCCGGATTTCTGCGGTGGGCGCGATTTGGTGGCGTGGCGGGAATATCTGGCGGCTATGGCCGAAGCGGCAGATGAGGCGGATGCAAAATTTGGTATTACACTCAAGGGGATCGTGACGTGTATTCGACATTTTGGCCCCGATAAAGCCCGCGAAACGGCGCGCTGTGCAGCGGAGACCAAGGGCGATTTTCTGCGAGGGTTCGGCATGGCGGGCGATGAGAATGTCGGCAAGCCCGGTGATTTCACATGGGCGTTTGATTGTGCCCGAGAGGCAGGATTGCGGCTGACTTCGCATGCCTGCGAGTGGCGTGGCCCGGATGAAGTGACGCAAACGCTTGATGCATTGAAGGTCGAGCGGATTGGGCATGGCGTGCGCGCCCATAGTGACGCGACGGTGATGGCGCGGGTGATTGACGAGGGTGTGGTGCTTGAAGTGTGTCCGCTGTCGAATGTGGTGCTGGGGGTATTTGCGGATATGGCCTCGCATCCGATAGAGCGCATGCGGGCGCAGGGGGTGAAGGTGACGGTATCCACGGATGACCCGCCGTTTTTCCACACCACGATGAGCAAGGAATATGCGGCGTTGGAGCAAGCTTTTGGTTGGGATGAGGCGGTGTTTGCCGAGATCAATAGCACGGCACTGGAGGCGGCTTTTTGTGATGCGGAGACCAAGGAAAAAATCGCGGCACGGCTGGCCAATGGGCGGTGAAGCACGCCGCATGCTGCGACGCCCTTACAAGATGGTGTGATGGTACGGAGCGCGAGGATGACAGGCTCTTTTGTTTGGCGCAGCTGCGCCGTATGAAGCGAGAATGAGCATAGAGATCAGTATTGAGCATGACTGCTGGGACGACGCCGATTTGGCGGCGAAAGCCGAGGCGGCCTTTGCGGCGGTGATGGGGCATTTTGGGTTGGAGGCAGAGGCGTTTGAGGTCTCGGTCTTGGGCTGTGATGATGCGCGGATTGCAGAATTGAATGCCGAGTTTCGCGGCAAGCCCACGCCCACCAATGTGTTGTCTTGGCCCTCAGAAGAACGGGGGGCAGAGGCCGATGGTGAGATGCCAGATCTGCCCGAAGCAGATTTCGATGATCCGTTTGGAGCAGAGTTGGGCGATATCGCTATTGCCTATGAAACCTGTGCGCGCGAAGCCGCCGAGGCGGGAAAAAGCGTTGAGGCCCATGTGCTGCATTTGCTGGTGCATGGGGTTTTGCACCTGCTGGGATTCGATCACATCCGTGACAAGGATGCCACCCTTATGGAGGGTATCGAGACGGAGATACTTGGCAAGATGGGGGTCGCTGACCCATATAGGGAAGAGGACGGGGTTTGACCTCGCCACCACGGAAAGGACACATGGGCGATACGATCGAAGGCTCGTTGGGTGCGGCGCAAAGCGCGCAGCCTGAAGAGACGGCAGAGAGTAAGCGGGGGAGAGGATTTTTCCGCCGTATTATTGGGGCCTTGAGCCCATCGGACACCGGAGAGCAGGTGCCGCAGCATCAACCGCGGATGGCCACAGGCACGCCGCATGGTTTGGTGAACTTGCGGCGTATGCGGGTGGAGGATGTGGCGATTCCGAAAGCCGACATTGTGGCGGTTCCCATGGGAATTACCCGTGATGAACTGGTTGAGGTGTTTCGCGAGAGCGGGATGACGCGTTTGCCTGTGTTCAAAGGCACTTTGGACAGTCCTCAGGGGCTGATCCATTTGAAAGATTTTGCGCTCAAACACGGCTTTAATGGCGCGGGCGCGCCTAAGTTTTCGTTGAAAACAATGCTGCGGCCCTTGTTGTTTGTGCCGCCCTCCATGTCGATCGGTGTTCTGTTGCAAAAGATGCAGAGCGAACGGCGGCATATGGCGTTGGTGATCGACGAATACGGTGGCGTGGATGGTTTGGTGACGATTGAGGATTTGATCGAGCAGGTGATTGGCGAGATCGAAGACGAACACGATACCGAAGACGACAGCTATTGGGTGCAAGAGAAGCCCGGGCAGTGGTTGGCCTTGTCCAAGACGCCTTTGGAAGAGTTTGAGGCCGAGATCGGGCGATCGCTTACCGAGCATGAAGATGTGGATGAGGAAGAGATCGATACTTTGGGCGGTTTGGTGTTCATGCTTGCAGGCCGGGTGCCAGCGCGTGGAGAGGTGGTGAAGCACCCCTCTGGACCAGAGTTTGAAGTGGTCGATGCCGATCCCCGCCGGATCAAGCGGTTGCGCGTCAGGTTGACCGGGGGGCGGGATGCCGCCTGAAACACGCGGCGGCGCTTGGTGGCGGGGTGTGCCCGCGACTTTGGCGTTGTCGGCGGGCGCTGGGGCGATTGCAGCTTTGGGTCAGGCTCCCCTTTTGTGGGAGCCTGCACTGTTTTTGGGGATTGCGGCGGCGGTTTGGCTTTGGGGACAGGCGCGGACATTGGCCCGAGCTGCTTGGATCGGTTGGGGGTTTGGCGCCGGGTATTTTGCCTTGGCGCTGATGTGGATTGTCGAGCCTTTCTTGATTGAGCCAGAGCGCTATGGCTGGATGGCGCCCTTTGCTTTGGTGTTTATGGCTGGCGGATTGGCATTGTTTTGGGCACTCGGCTTTGCCTTGGCATGGAGATTGGCCAAGCGGGGCGTGGGTGGTGTGCTCCAGTCTGCGCTGGCCTTTGCGGGGGCGATGGGGGCGGCAGAACTACTGCGCGCCTATGCTTTCACCGGGTTTCCATGGGCAATGCTGGCGCATGGTCTGATCGGCGCTTGGGTCGCTCAGGGGGCTGCCTATGTGGGTGTGCATGGGGTGCAATTGGCATTGGTGCTGACGGTGGCTTTGGCGGTTTTGGCACGTGGATGGGCCTTGCGGTTTGGGGCTTTGTTGATTTTGGCGGGCGCTTTGCTGCCGTTACCCGGCGCGCGTAGCACACCCGGTGCAGATGCACCGGTGATCCGGTTGGTTCAGCCCAACGCAACGCAGCGCCTGAAGTGGGACCCGGAGATGGCGCGGGTGTTTTATGACCGTCAAATCCGATTTTCTGCAGAGGGACGCGCGGCAAATCTGCCACGACCAGATCTGGTGATTTGGCCGGAGACGGCGGTGCCGATCCTGCTGGAGGATGCGGGGCCAATGCTGGCGCAGATTGGGGCGGCAGTGGGTGCGCCCGTGCTTTTGGGCATTCAGCGCTTTGAGGGCATGCGTTTGATGAATTCGGCGCTGGTGATTGGGCCAGATGGGGCGCAGCGCGGGCTGTATGACAAGCATCATTTGGTGCCTTTTGGCGAATATGTGCCCTTTGGCGATCTGATGGCGAAGTTTGGAATCTATGGTTTCGCGGCGTCCGAAGGGCAGGGATATTCAGCCGGGCCGGGGCCGCTCTTGCTGGATCTGGGGCCGAAGATTGGTCGTGCCCTGCCGTTGATTTGTTATGAAGCGGTGTTTCCTCAGGATGTGAACGCGGCACCAGAGCGGCCTGACCTGTTGGTGCAGATCACCAATGACGGCTGGTTTGGCGAAATCTCGGGCCCCTATCAACATCTGGTGCAAGCACGGTTTCGCGCCATTGAGCAGGGGCTGCCAATGGTGCGGGTGGCCAATACGGGTGTCTCGGCGATGATTGATCCGCAGGGTCGTGTGACGGCAGAGATAGGGTTGAACACCGCAGGTTGGGTGGATGCCGCTTTGTCTGAGCCAAAGGGGCCGACGCTATATGGGCGCACGGGCGATTGGGCAATTGCGGCTGTGGTTCTTTTGCTCCTATCGGCCATGTTTCTAAGGGGACGGCGATTGACCTGAGAGGTCGAGAAGCATAACGACGGCAACAGTCCCGGCACAACGGCTTCCTGGCGTGGCGGGCTCACCCCAATGGAGCATTTTCATGTCTAGACAGAATTACATCTTCACCTCGGAATCCGTCTCCGAAGGGCATCCTGATAAAGTATGTGACCGTATTTCGGATGCTGTGCTTGACGCATTCCTGAGTGAAGAACCCAATGCGCGCGTGGCGTGCGAGACTTTCGCCACGACCAACCGGGTTGTTGTGGGTGGCGAGGTTGGTCTTTCGTCGAAAGAAAAAACCAAGGCCATGCTGGAGAAGGTCGAGGGAATCGTGCGCGATTGCGTGCGCGATATCGGCTATGAACAGAAGAAATTCCACTGGGAAAAAATCCGGGTGCATAACTATTTGCACCAGCAATCGGCACATATCGCGCAGGGCGTGGACCGTGACGGTGCAGGCGATCAGGGCATCATGTTTGGCTATGCTTGCCAGGAGTCGCCCGCGCTGATGCCTGCGCCTATTCAATATGCCCATGCGATTTTGCGCCGTTTGGCCGAAGTGCGGAAAAATGGCACGGAGCCGACACTTGGGCCGGACGCCAAGTCGCAGCTTTCGCTGCGCTATGTTGACGGGAAGCCTGTCGAGGTGACTTCGATCGTGCTCTCGACGCAGCATGCGTTCAAGCGCCAGACCTCGAAAGTGATCCGCGGTATTGTGGAGCCCTATATTCGCGAAACTTTGCCCGAGGGCTGGATCACGAAAAACACCGAATGGCATGTGAACCCAACAGGCACCTTCGTGATTGGCGGGCCGGATGGCGATGCGGGTTTGACGGGTCGGAAGATCATCGTTGATACCTATGGTGGAGCGGCTCCGCATGGCGGGGGGGCGTTCTCGGGGAAAGATCCGACAAAGGTAGATCGCTCGGCGGCTTATGCCGCGCGCTATTTGGCGAAGAACGTCGTGGCGGCTGGTTTGGCGGAGCGTTGCACGATTCAGGTTTCCTATGCGATTGGCGTGGCCAAGCCTTTGTCGATCTATGTGGATACGCATGGAACAGGCGCGATTGAAGCGGCGGCGATTGAGGCGGCTATTCCCAAGGTCATGGATCTGACGCCACGCGGTATTCGTGAGACGCTGCAATTGAACCGTGCGATCTATCAGCGGACGGCGGCGTATGGCCATTTTGGCCGTGATCCTGAGGCGGACGGTGGTTTCTCGTGGGAAAAGATCGATCTGGTTGAGGCGCTTAAAAAGGCGATGTGATGCGCTTTCTGCGCCGTATCTTTGGGGGCAAGCGGGGGAGATCCCTGCCTGCCCCTGTCTATTCCAACGAGACAACCATCCAGCTTGATGAGGTGACCATCACGCTCCCCAGTCGGGAGGAAATGGACCGACGTTTGAAAATGCAGTTCGCGGCATGGCAGGCGGAACTGGCCCGACTGGGTGGGGTCGCGCCAAAATCCATAACACGGGGCGATCTGGCGGCGGTCTTGCGGGCAAGGGGGTGGCAACGGGTGATCCGCGACGGCGCGACGGTCTTTTTGCGCGACGATGTGCGGGGTCGCGCGCGTATCATTCCAATGCTCAAGACGGTTAGTCCAACTTCGACAACGGCTCCTGATCAACGTCTGGAGTTGGTTTGTGCGCTCTGGCCGCAGGATTACTGGGCCGTGATTACGCAGATCGCAGGTTACGATTTCCCACCGCCCCTTGTTGAGATGGTTCGGGTTGATCGGCGTGGCTTTTACTTGACCCGGGTCGACCTTGACAGCGCGGTGTGCGAAGCCGAGGCAAAACTTGCGGCCGCAGATATTGGTCTGCATCTGGAGCAGGCGGCGGGATGGCTGCCCTCACGGCCAGGGGCGTCGGGGCTGGTTCATCTGGCAGCGCTGGTTTTGCTGGGCGACACCAAACGGCTTGAATTCTATGCAGCCGATGCCAAGTCAGCGGGCTTTGCGCCTTTCATAGCGCCTGAAATGATTTCTCGTGCAGCGGGGCTGGCAGCGGATCGGGCGTGAGGAGTCTCGCACCACTTTTGCAGAAGCCGGGCAATCCCGTGTTCAGCACTGCGCGCCTATTGAAGGATGCGTGTTGCGGCACTGAGAATAACGTGGCTGTGCGGATTGTCAGCCTTGTCGCAAAGCGGGAGCCGATTGCGCGCATGACATTGCTGCGATAGGAGGCCGCGCATGAGCGAGAAAACCAACCATCCGTCTGGCGCGCCTTGGCGCAATTTCTATGGCCGCATCCACGGCAAGACTCTGCGGGACCGTCAAAAGCGGCTGGTGGAAGATGTATTGCCACGCCTGTCACCGGGGCCTGTATCGGTGGACGAGAACCCGGAGCGGCGGGCGGTGGATTTGTCGGGGTTATTTCCGGGGCGGCAGCTGTGGCTTGAAGTGGGCTTTGGCGGCGGTGAGCATATGGCGCATATGGCGCAAACCCATCCAGAGGCGGGCATCATCGGGTGCGAACCCTTCTTGAATGGCGTCGCCATGGCTTTGGCCAAGATCGAAGATGAAGGGCTGGAAAAAGACATCCGCATTCATGCTTGGGACGTTCGAGAGTTGTTTGAGGTCACGGCAGCAGAGATTTTCGACAAAGCGTTTTTGCTTTACCCTGATCCATGGCCGAAAGCGCGCCACCATCGTCGACGGTTCGTGACGCCAGAGCATTTGGAGCCATTGCATCGAGCCTTGAAGCCCGGAGCGGAGTTTCGCGTTGCGACAGACATTCCGGATTATGTGCGCCAAACCTTGGAAGAGGTGCCAAAGGCCGGGTTTGAATGGCTGGCAGAGGGGCCACAGGACTGGCGTCGCCCGTGGAGTGATTGGATTTCAACACGCTATGAGCAAAAGGCGTTGCGCGAAGGCCGCGTGCCACATTACCTGACTTTCCGGCGAATTTGACCCAGATTAACGGGCTCTAGCGCCGGAAGAGCGCGGAAACGACCTCGGAACGCCGCTTTCGGCAAAGAGGCTTTGCGCGCGGCGATTCACGGTCGGGTCAGGAGGACCCAATGGCCGCGACACGACATATCCCGGTTTGGCTCCGCCATGCGCCGATGCCAAGCGTGCGCGGTTTTGCGATGTTACAGGGTTTTGAGGCGATCACGCGGGGCATGTTGGTCTCTGTGTTGCCGTTGGAAATGTATCGCGCGCTGGGCGACGCGGCGACGGTGAGCCGGGTCTATTTCTTTGTTGGCTTGCTCTCGCTGTTTGGTGGTTTGATGGTGCCTTGGGCCGCGCGGTTTATGCCGCGACGCTGGCTCTACACCTCTGGGGGATTTCTGTATGTTCTTGGAGCGGGTGCGACGATTTTTGGCGGCACAGATTGGATTGTGGCCACAGTCTTGGTCAACACACTTGCGACTGTCATTACCTTCGTGTGTTTCAATGCCTATGTGCTGGATTACATCGCCAAGCAAGATCTCAGTCGCTGTGAGTCGACGCGGATGTTCTATTCAGCCCTTGGGTGGACTGTTGGGCCGATTTTTGGAGTTTTCCTGCTGGATTGGTGGCGGCCGCTGCCATTCTTGATCTCGGGACTTGCGGCGTTTGGGTTATTGGCGACGTTTTGGTATTTGCGCTTGGGCAACGGAAAGCTGATTTCCAAGGCCCGTGGACCAGCCCCAAATCCGCTTGCGTTCTTGCGGCGGTTTTTTCAGCAGCCTCGGTTGATTGCGGGATGGTTATTTGCCGTGATCCGATCATGCGGATGGTGGGTTTATGTGGTATACCTGCCAATTTTTGCGGTCGAGTATGGCTTGGGCGATCAAGTGGGTGGCATTGTGCTGTCGATCACCAATGGCACTTTGTTTTTGACGCCGCTGATGCTGCGGGTGATCCAGCGCACCACCATTCGGGCGACGGTTCGTTTAGGCTTTTTGGCGTCGGGGGGGCTGTTTCTATTGGCGGGCTTGGGGGAGTGGATGCCTTGGTGGGGCGTGGCTGCCGCGATGGCGGGGTCGTGGTTCCTCATCTTGCTTGATGTGACGGGGGGGCTGCCGTTCTTGATGGCAGTCAAACCGTCGGAACGCACCGAAATGTCGGCAGTCTATTCCTCGTTCCGAGATGTATCGGGAATATTGACGCCGGGTGTGGCTTGGGCGGTTTTGTTGGTGGCACCCATCACCGGGGTGTTTGTGGCCTGCGGTTTTGGTCTTTGGGCTGCATGGGGGATCGCAGGCACATTGCATCCCCGGTTGGGCCGGGGGCGCATGAAGCTTGATGTATAGTCTTTAGCCGCGCATATGGCGCGCCCGCGCGCCGCGCTCGATGGCTGCGGCATGAAGACGGTCGATATCCAACTCATAGCGGATCTCTTCCAGAAGGCGCAGTTCAGCCTCGCGAAGAGTGCCATCCGACGCAGCGACATCGCAGGCAAGGGCATAGGCCGTTTCAAAGAGCCGCTGAGGAAGGTTGTCGCGGATCAGTCCAAAGAGGGCATCGAGGCCCTCTTCTTCGGCGAAGAGGTCTTGCACGGTTTGGGACATCACGCGCATGCGGTCGATGTCATAATTGGCAAAAATCGGCAGGTTGTTTACGGCACCTTCGATCTTGAGCAATTCGGCGGTGCGGACTTGTTCATCGGAGAGCGAGACCGCGATCATCAGTGCCACAAGGCAATCTTGCGGGCTGAGTGAGTGGGGAGGGGCTTGTGTCATTATGCTCTCGATCTTGTTTGGGTTTCCCTGAGATTATTGACGCCCTGCCCCCCGTTCAATAGGAAGCGGCGTCTGGATCGCATTTAGAGTGCGAACAGTGACCATTCATTGATGAACTGGAGAGTGACATGTCGAGCTTGCGTGATGCGGCCCTGAAATCCAAGGCTTGGCCTTTTGAAGAGGCACGCGCGCTGGCGAAACGGTTTGAGAAGGCTCCGCCTGAAAAGGGTTATGTCTTGTTTGAAACGGGATATGGCCCCTCGGGATTGCCGCATATCGGCACTTTCGGCGAGGTGGCGCGCACGACAATGATCCGGCGCGCCTTTGAGATGATTTCGGATATTCCGACGCGGCTTATCTGTTTCTCGGACGATATGGACGGGATGCGGAAGGTGCCGGACAATGTGCCGATGCAGGAAATGCTGTATGAGAACCTGCAAAAGCCACTGACGTCTGTTCCGGATCCTTTTGGCCAGTTCGACAGTTTTGGTGGGCATAACAACGCGATGCTGCGGCGTTTCCTCGATACGTTCGGGTTTGAATACGAGTTCATCAGCGCGACAGAATTCTATAAGTCCGGGCAGTTTGATGCAACGCTGTTGCGTGCTGCCGAGCGCTATGACGCCATTATGAAGGTCATGTTGGCCAGTCTGCGCGAAGAGCGTCAACAGACCTATTCGTGCTTCTTGCCGATCCATCCCGAAACCGGGCGGGTGCTTTACGTGCCTATGAAAGAGGTCAATGCCAAGGACGGCACGATCACTTTTGACGATGAAACAGGCCGGGAATGGACGCTGCCGCTCACCGGAGGGCAGGTGAAATTACAATGGAAGCCAGATTTTGGCGCACGTTGGGCGGCGTTGGATGTCGATTTTGAAATGTACGGCAAAGATCACTCCACCAACACGCCGATCTACGACAAGATTTGCGAGATCTTGGGGGGGCGGAAGCCCAATCACTTCACCTATGAACTGTTCTTGGATGCCGAAGGGCAAAAGATTTCCAAGTCCAAAGGCAATGGTTTGACGATTGACGAATGGCTGACTTATGCGGCCTCGGAGTCGCTGGGCTATTTCATGTATCAAAAACCAAAGACGGCTAAGCGCATGTGGTGGGATGTCATCCCCAAGGCTGTGGATGAATATCACCAACAATTGCGTGCCTATCCGACTCAGACCCCAGAGCAGCAGGTAGATAATCCGGTCTGGCATATTCACGGTGGTGAACCACCCGTGAGCGGGATGGTGGTGCCTTTTGCGATGTTGTTGAACCTTGCAAGCGCTGCGGGCGCTGAGGACAAGGCCAATCTGTGGGGCTTTTTGAAGCGCTATGCGCCTGAAGCGAGCCCGGAAACCCATCCCGATCTGGATGCGGCGACGGGATACGCCGTGCGCTACTACCAAGACAAGGTGAAGCCGAACAAGGTTTTCCGCGCTCCCGATGAGAAGGAACGTGCGGCGATGCAAGCCTTGGTGGCGGCGCTAAAGGATTCAAGTGGAACGGTGGCTTTGGAGTTGATCGCGCGCAAGAATGCGGAGGCAGGACAAGCCGATGCAGTATTGCCAATGGTTGATTGGCAAAATGATGAGTTTTTGCAGTCTATCATTTTTGCGGTGGGCAAAGTGCACGGCTTTGAGCCGCTGCGAGATTGGTTCAAGGCGCTCTATGAGGTATTGCTTGGATCCTCGGATGGTCCGCGTTTTGGCGGGTTTATCGCGCTCTATGGCCTCGACGAGTCGATTGCTTTGATCGAAAAAGGCTTGGACGGCGCTTTGATCTAATCCTCGCGTTTCCATTAGCCTCCCGAAAGGACCGCCATGTTGGATGATCTTGACGATATTCATGCGCTCTTTCATGGGGCACCAAAAACCACGGAGTTCAAGAAGCTTCGCAAGCGGATTGTGCAAGATGTCCGTGAAGCGATTGAACGATATGGAATGATCGAGCGTGGCGCCAAGTGGTTGGTGTGTTTGTCTGGCGGTAAAGACAGTTACACGATGTTGGCAGTGCTGCATGAATTGCAGTGGCGCGGGCTGTTGCCAGTGGAATTGCTCGCGTGCAACCTTGATCAGGGTCAACCCGGATTTCCCGCGACGGTGCTGCCGGAGTTTCTTGAGAAGATGGGCGTGCCTCATCGCATCGAGTATCAGGACACCTATTCGATTGTGATGGATAAGGTTCCACAGGGGCGCACGTTTTGTGCGCTTTGTTCGCGGCTTCGGCGGGGTAACCTATATCGAATCGCACGCGAAGAGGGGTGTTCGGCAGTCGTTTTGGGGCATCATCGTGATGATATTCTTGAGACGTTTTTCCTCAACCTCTTTCATGGTGGGCGAGTGGCGACGATGCCGCCAAAGTTGGTGAACGAAGAGGGAGACCTTTTTGTGTATCGTCCCTTGGCCCATGTCGCGGAAGTGGATTGCGAGAAATTTGCCTCTGCGATGCAGTACCCGATCATTCCCTGCGATCTATGCGGTTCACAAGATGGTTTGCAGCGGCAGCAAGTGAAGGGAATCATTGATGAATGGGAGCGCCGTAGCCCCGGCCGTCGGCAAAAGATGTTCCGCGCTTTGATGAATGTACGCCCGTCTCATATGCTCGATCCGGCCTTGTTCGACTTTCAGGGGCTGATGCGCGGGAAAGTCGAATTTGATGCAAATGATCCCGAAGCTCCACGTCTGCGTTAACGTGCGGTAGAGGAAATAGCCCTACCCCTTGTCCCGGAACAAAACGGGAAGAGGTGACGCATGCGTCTCTTGCAGTCAGACAGTCTAAGCCAAGTGCTGAACGTCCTGCGGCGCATCATGGACGGCCCGCAAATGCTTGCCTTTCTGCCTGCGGCTGTATTGGCGGCGTTTTGGCTTGGGGGCGAAGGCTGGCTCTTGGCTGTGGCACTCGGCGTGCCTGTGCTCCATATCCTGTTGCCAAGTCTACCCGCTCCGGAGCTGTCAGAAAATGAGACCCCGTCAGGTGTGATTGAGGGCACCTTGCGACGCTGCGAGGCGCGAAAGCTGTCAGCGGTGGTGTTTTTGATCGAGCTGGATGATTACGCACTCTTGCTTGATCGACACGGGCAGTTTGCTGCGGATCATGTCGTGGGCCAAAGTAGCAACCGACTGCGTCAAGCGCTGCGTTCCGGGGATCATGTGCTGCCCATCGAAGGGGGGCGGTTGTGTATCGTGACCGCACCTGAGCGCAAAATGGACCTAGAGGCGGCAATTTTGATTGCTGGGCGGATGCAGCAAGCCGTGGAAGAGCCAATCACGCTGGATTCGGCGTCGATCTATATGTCTTGTTCCGTTGGATTTTGTTTGACGAACCGTAATCCCGGGGAGGGGGCCCCTGCACTTTATGAGGCGGCAGAGGCCGCGCTCTCGGAGGCGCGTCAGAATGCGCCGTCGGCTATTCGCGCACATACGCGAGGTATGCAAAGCGATCGGGCGCAGCGCAGCCTGTTGTCGGCAGAAGCAGCGGAAGCCTTGGAAAATGGGCAAATTAGGCCTTGGTTTCAGCCGCAAGTGTCAACGGAAACGAGGCAAGTGACGGGCTTTGAGGCTTTGGCACGCTGGGTGCATCCGGAGCGTGGGCTGATTTCTCCCGCAGAGTTTCTGCCAGCCCTTGAGGAAGCTGGACTGATGGCACGCTTGGGAGAAATCATGCGGCGGGAGGCGATGAAGGCCCTGCGCGCTTGGGACGCGGCCAATCTGGGGGTGCCTGCGGTAGGAGTGAATTTCTCGCCAATGGAGTTGCGCGACCCCGGTTTGGTCGATCGGATCCGCTGGGAGTTGGATCAGTTTGATCTGGAAGCGGAGCGGTTGATCATCGAAGTGTTGGAGACTGTGATCGCGGCGTCACCATATGACTCGGTAACCCGAAATATCAATGGGTTGGCGCGAATGGGGTGTCCGATTGATCTGGATGATTTCGGAACGGGCCATGCCTCGATTTCTTCGCTTCGCCGCTTTGCTGCGCGACGCATAAAGATTGATCGATCCTTCGTGATGAAGGTGGACCGAGATGCAGATCAGCAACGGATGGTTTCGGCGATCCTGACAATGGCGGAGCGATTGGATCTGGATACTTTAGCAGAGGGTGTGGAAACGTTGGGCGAACAAGTAATGCTCGCACAGCTCGGTTGTCGCCATGTGCAAGGCTTTGGAATTGGGCGGCCAATGCCTTTGGAGCAGGTGCCAGAATGGATGAAGGCCTATGACGCACGCCGCGAGATGACGCCGATAATCCGAAAGGCCTAAGCGATGATCCGGCTGAAAAAGGAACTGCGTGGTGGCGTCCTTCTTGGTGTCTTGCAGCGATACAAGAGTTGAAAAAGAGAATTTCACTGCCAAATGAGTGAAACTATCGAGATGAGTTAGGGGTGCGGACGAGGACGGGTCCGAATCTGCTTGACCTTTGGGGGTCCGTTCTGTTGAACCACCGCTGACCTCCCCAAGGCTTGCACGGAAGTATACCCGCGATGGAAGATCAGAATAAGAACCTAATCCTGGCCACGGCATTGAGCTTTGTGGTGATCCTCGTATGGTTTTTCCTATTCCCGCCCCCTGAACCCGCAGTGACGGCAGATCCTGCCGCGGTGGTTGCCACGGATGGCAGTGCGGCTGCACCCGTGGCTTCAGTGAACACGCCGTCGTCGGATGCCGCGGCCTCTCCTCAGACAGCGGTTGAGACCTTGGCGGCTGCGCCTCGGGTCGAGATTGAGACGCCACGCCTCAAGGGCTCGCTCTCTTTGCTGGGCGGACGGATTGACGACATCCGGCTGAAAGATTTCCGCGAGACCTTGGATGAGGGCTCGGATATTGTGACGGTGATGGCGCCTTTGGGCAGCGATCACGCTTATTATGCGCTTTATGGCTGGGCTCCGGGGGCGTCGATGGCGGCCAGCGATGTGCCTGGGCCGAATACAGAATGGACGCTCGCAGAAGGGAGCGCCCTGACCCCGGCGACACCGGTAACGATTGCTTGGGAAAATGGTAAGGGACTGACGTTCCGTCGCACTATTTCGGTTGATGACAACTTCCTGTTCACGATCACGCAAAGCGTAACGAATACCGGCACAGCGGAAGCCAATTTGGCGCCTTATGGCGTTTTGGTGCGGCACGGGCAGCCAAAAAACCTTAAGAAATTCTTCATTCTGCATGAGGGTGCCATCTCGATGTCGGATGGAACACTGGCAGAGTTGAGCTATTCGGATGTTGAAAAGCTGGACCTCAACGAACGCGAAGGTGTGCCTGCGGAAGTCGTGCAGGTCACGACGGCTGGCTGGGTCGGGTTTACCGATCATTTCTGGATGTCGACGCTCGTTCCGGATGCCGATGCGGCTTTCAAGTCGGTTGTGAAATTCGACACGGCGCGCAACCTTTACCAAGCTGAAGCGGTCATGGCGACGCGGGCCGTCGCAGCCGGGGCGACGGATACCGTTACGACACGGCTCTTTGTTGGGGCCAAGGAATGGGAAACGATCCGCGCTTATCAGAATGACAGCGGGATTGATCGGTTCCTTGATTCGATTGATTGGGGTTGGTTCTTCTTTCTGACAAAGCCGATTTTTGCAGTTTTGCATTGGTTCAATGTTGCCTTGAGAGATCTGGGTGTGCCCGGTTCGATGGGCTGGGCGATTATCGGTCTGACATTGGTCATCAAGGCGCTCGTATTCCCGCTGGCTTATAAGTCCTATTCTTCGATGGCGAAGATGAAAGAACTTCAGCCAGAGATGGAAAAGCTGAAAGAGCGGGTCGGTGATGATCGGCAGCGTCTGCAAAAGGAAATGATGGAGCTTTACAAGCGCGAGAAGGTAAACCCCGCTGCGGGCTGCTTGCCGATCTTGTTGCAGATCCCGATTTTCTTTTCGCTCTACAAGGTGATCTTCGTCACGCTTGAATTGCGGCATGCGCCTTGGATCGGCTGGATCAAGGATTTGTCTGCGCCTGATCCGACCTCTATTTTGAACCTGTTTGGCTTGCTTCCCTATGCGACGCCCAGCCCCGATAGCTTCTTGGCAATTATTTCATTGGGCGTTTTGCCAATCTTGTTGGGGATTTCCATGTGGTTGCAGCAAAAGCTGAACCCAGCACCCACGGATGCGATGCAGGCGCAAATCTTTGCGTGGATGCCTTGGATTTTCATGTTCATGCTCGGTACGTTTGCATCTGGTTTGGTCATCTACTGGATTGCGAACAACACGATCACTTTCACGCAGCAGTATCTTATCATGCGGAGCCATGGGTACCGGCCTGATGTCTTCGATAACATCCGCAAAAGCTTTAAGAAGAAGCCGAAAATTGATGGTGCAGCGGTGAAACCTCCGGCTCAAAGGGGTGGTAAGGGTAAATGACCCTTACTCTTGCCGAAATTTGGCGCCATCCGATTAAGTCCCACGGGCGTGAGCTCGTGGGAAAGGCGCTTTTGGACGTTGGAAAATGCCTGCCCTATGATCGCCATTGGGCCGTGGCACACGAAGCATCGCGCGCGAGTGATGAACAATGGTCGCCCTGTGCAGCGTTTTCACGGGTTTCGAAGGCCCCACAGTTGATGGCGATTTCGGCGACGTTCGATGAAAAGGCTGGGCTGTTAACGCTTACACACCCTCAACGGGAACCTTTGGTTTTTGATCCCGACCACGAGCCGCAGCGATTGATCGACTGGGTGCAGCCCTTGATGCCAGCTGATCGGGCGGCATCAGTGCGGGTGGTGCGGGTTCCGGGGCGCGGGATGACCGACACGGACTTCCCATCGATTTCATTAGCGGGGATGGCGTCGCATCGAGCGCTTGAAGGACGAATGGGGCGACCTCTGGCGAGGGGCCGATGGCGGGCAAACCTGTGGGTTGATGGGTTGGCGCCGTGGGAAGAGTTTGATTTGGTTGGCCGCGAAATCCGGATAGGTGGTGCGCGGCTGGCCGTAGAAGAGCGGATCGTGCGATGCACGGCAACGATGGCTAATCCTGAGACGGGCTTGCGCGATGCGGATACGCTGGCGGCGCTTGAGGCAGGATATGGCCATACTGATTTTGGGGTCTATACGCGCGTTGTAGAGGCAGGGCCGATCCGCGCGGGCGACACGATGGAGATACTATAATGGAACAGCTGCCTTTTCCCTTGGCTGACGATCCGACAGAAGAAAATGTCGAATTTGGGCGGAAGCTTTTGACTGGAGAGGTGGAGTTCCTCAAAGGTGTCGTGGCGATGTCTGGATTGCCGCCTGCGGATCGGATGGAAGTGTGTTTTGCCGGGCGCTCCAACGTTGGGAAATCATCGTTGATTAATGCGTTGACCGGGCGGCGGGCCTTGGCGCGTGCGTCGAACACGCCGGGGCGTACGCAGGAGATCAACTTTTTCACGGCAGGCGCTAGTCATTATCTGGTCGACCTTCCTGGTTATGGTTTTGCCAACGCGCCACTGGCTGTTGTGCAGAAGTGGCAAGCCCTGCTGAAGCAATATCTTTCGGGGCGGCCAACCTTGCGGCGCGCGTTTGTTTTGATTGACAGCCGACATGGTGTGAAAGCGGTGGATGATGAGATCATGACGCTGCTCGACCAATCGGCGGTGACCTTTCAAGCGGTTTTGACGAAGGTAGACAAAATCGGGGTCAAGGAACGAGAAGCGACGCTGGAGCAGGTGCGTGGGGCGCTGTCGAAGCATCCGGCTGCCTTTCCGGAACTGATCGTGACGTCGTCTGAGAAAGGCGAAGGCATCGCCACGTTGCGGGCCACGATCGCGACCCTCGCCTGACGTAGCCGCTTGCAACCGAGGCAGAGTTGCGCGAGGCTGGGGGAAGGTCTGCAAGGAGCGCGTGCATGTTTCCCAGTTTGATTGGCACTGTCGTGATTGCAGGGATCGTGGGGTATCTGTCTGAAAAGACGGGGTTCACGCGCAACGGTATTCTGGCGTCGATCATCATCTGTGTTGGTGGAGCATTCCTGTTCTATTTCGTACGGATCATGTTTGGTTTGCGCTTTGGTCCACCGGGCATTGATGCGATCCTATCGTCTATCGGGGCGCTGATTATTGTTCCCACGCATTGGAGGCGGGGAAAATGAGCATTCTCTGGCTTTTGATCATTGGTGCAGCGGCAGGATTTTTCGCAACGCGGCTTATGCGTGTTGAGGCGAATATAGTCACCACGGTGATCGTTGGCATGGCTGGCGCATTGATCGGTGGGCTGGTCTTGCGTGCGCTCTTGGCGGTTATGGGAATGGCGGCGGGATTTGTCGGGGCCATTTTGGGAGCGCTGCTGTTGGTGTGGCTCTGGCAGCGATACAGGCGGGGCTGACGCCTAGCGGCGAGGGGGTCTGGCCTTGTAGACTGGCAGGCGCCAGCCAAAGGCCAGCGAACCTGCCCGCAGTGCCCATGTGGTGAGCGCACATGCCAAGAGCATCACAAGCGGCTCGGAGGTGAGCTGTTGAGTGATCAGCGCCGCACCAGAGCCTGCAAAGGCAGCGGTAGCGTAAATTTCGCCTTGTCGCAGCACCACAGGCACTTCGTTGCAGATCACGTCACGCATGAGCCCGCCCATCATTCCGGTGATCATGCCCATTACCAAGACAACAGTTGGAGGCATGTCGGCAGCGATCGCAGCAGCGACGCCAGCAGGCACGGCCACGGCGAGGGCGATGCTGTCGAGCCAGAGCAGGGCAGAAAGGCGGCTTTCCAAACGGTGAGCGGTGAAGAAAACGGCAACAGCCGCGAGGGAGGATACCAAGAGCAACTCGGGTGCAGTGATCCAGAAAATCGCTTCGCGGTTGATCAACACATCACGAAGAGTGCCGCCACCAAGCGCCGTGAGGGCGGCCAGAAAGAAGAAGCCCACAATATCAAGCTGGGCGCGAGAGGCGGCCAGCGCCCCGGTGAGGGCGAAGATGAAGACGGATGCCAGATCAAGAAGGGCCAATGCGCTCATGTGCCAGATTTCTTGAAGGGTTTCATGCCAGCGCGCGCCAACGCATCCGCGCGCTCATTTTCAGGGTGACCAGCATGGCCTTTGACCCACTCCCAAGTCACTTGGTGGCGCGCTTGTGCGGCGTCGAGACGTTGCCAGAGTTCCACATTCGCGACGGGTTTCTTGGCCGCGGTTTTCCAGCCGTTGCGTTTCCAGCCGTGGATCCACCCCGTTACGCCATTTTTTACATAAGCACTGTCTGTGATGATTGTGATGGTGCTTGGCCGCTCGAGGGTTTCGAGGGCGTGAATGGCGGCGAGAAGCTCCATGCGGTTATTTGTCGTGTCCGCTTCCCCGCCCTTGAGTTCGCGTTCTTTCAAGATTGTCTCGCCCTCGGAGGCACGCAAAAGAACGCCCCAGCCTCCGGGGCCGGGATTTCCAGAGCATGCGCCGTCGGTATATGCTACAAGCGCTGCCATCAGCTAAGCACCATAGTGATGGCCAGCATGGTTAGCACGGCGGCACTTAGGATGAGGCGTAGGCGCATCCACCACACAGGGGCTAGATCGCGCTGAGCAAAGTGCCAATCGAGGCCAAGTAGGCCTAAAAACCCAGCAAAAAGGTAGATGGAGGCCGAGGTGGGGCCACCGCCTACCATGAAGAAGCACCAAAGCGCCGGGATGACTGAGAGGGCATAGCCAAGCGCTGCATCGGTGCCTTTTGCGCGGGTGGCGAAACCCCAAAGCACACCGGACATGAAGCTTAGGATTACAATGCCATAGCTTAGCTGCACATAGGGACCGATGAAGCGTGGGCCTGCGAGGCGAACGGTGGCATCGGCGAGGGAGGGCAGGAGCATGGTCAACACACCCCAGAAGAAGGGAAGCAGACCTGCGAGGCCGAGCACGAGCGTTGAGCGGGGAATGGGGGTCATGCGAAAGGCTCCGGGAGCGGGTTAAGGGCGAATAGCGTTTTGCGCGCCCATTGGAAACGTTATGGGCGGTTTAATTTGCGTGCAAATATGTCAGCCGGGCGCGCGCAGAATACGGGGCACTTTGAATTCGACGTTTTCAACAGCAGTTTCCACTCGATTGACTGTGACCGCGTAGCGGCTGGAGAAGGCATCGATGACTTCGTTGACCAACTCTTCTGGTGCCGAGGCTCCGGCGGTGACACCAACCGAGCGGATACCTTCCAAGGCGCGCCAATCGATTTCGGAGGCGCGCTGCACCAACTGGGCATAGGCGCAGCCGGCGCGGGAGGCCACTTCGACGAGGCGTTTGGAGTTGGACGAGTTGGGGGCGCCAACAACCAAGAGCGCGTCGCATAAGGGGGCCATCGCCTTCACGGCTTCTTGGCGGTTGGTGGTGGCGTAGCAAATGTCTTCTTTGTGAGGGCCTACAATCGCGGGGAAGCGTTTTTGAAGCGCGGCGACGATTTCAGCGGTGTCATCTACTGACAGGGTCGTTTGGGTGACGAAAGCAAGTTTCTCAGGATCGCGCACGGTAACTTTGGCCACGTCATCGACAGTTTCGACAAGCAAGACTTCTCCATCGGGGAGTTGGCCCATGGTGCCGACGGTTTCGGGGTGGCCCGCATGTCCGATCATGATCATTTGGCGGCCGAGTTCTGAGTGGCGGGCGGCTTCCATATGCACTTTGGTGACAAGGGGGCAGGTTGCATCTACGGCGATCATTTGCCGAGCTGAGGCCGCCTCGGGCACTGCTTTGGGAACGCCGTGAGCAGAGAAGATAACCGGGCGATCCACGGGGCATTCCTCGAGTTCCTCTACGAACACGGCTCCCTTGGCGCGTAGCCCGTCCACGACATAGCGATTATGCACGATCTCGTGGCGGACATAGACAGGCGCCCCCCATTTTTCTAACGCCAGCTCGACGATCTTGATGGCACGATCAACGCCGGCGCAAAATCCGCGAGGCGCGGCAAGGTGAAGGGTAAGAGCGGGCAGGGACATGCGATTTCTCCGAGGCTAAAAGAGTAGGTAAAGCCAAGTTCGGCGCACGTCCACCTGCGAGTTATATCCGTTTAGGACTTATTAACTACCCCAATGCCCCAGACCCCTAGCGTGGCAATTTTATATATACTCTTAAGGCTTAATTTAGAGCCCAACGGGGATATTTGATGCCAGACCTTGATACAGCGCCTCAAATAAAAGCCGAAGAATTGCTCGCCGAGAAGCCCTCGGTCAATGTTGCGCGACTTGGCGCGACGCGGGCTTTAGGCGTTTTTGCGATCGGACTGGGCCTTTTTTGGGTCGTGGTCGGCCTCATGTTTGATCTGGAGTTGGCGTGGGAATTGGGCGGCGCTCTGTCGCTGGTGTCATTTGTCACGCTCGTCGCGGCGGGACGGGGATATTCCACCTTTGCACGGGTCGTGTGGTTTTTCTCCTGCTCGTTGCTCATCCTCTTCGCGTATTTCAACGTCCACGTGGCCGCCGGGGTAGACCAGTTTTTTGCCGCTCTGATTGCCTCTGTTTTTATGAATTTTTCAGTGCGACGCGAGAAAGTGGCGGTGACAACTGTTTTGGTCAGTATTTCGGCGCTTTGGTTCGTAGGGGTATCCTTGGGCGCAGACTTCTTTGGCCCGCCGATTGTGGAGCACGTTTTTGCTGAATACGTTTTGGCGCCTTTGGTGACAGGGGCAGTGATCGTCAGCGTGGCTGTGAATGTCTACATTTTTGCGCTCCTGAACGAGCGTTACTATGATCGACTTAACGCGGCGCTGATCTTGGCGCGTGACGCCAACAAAGCCAAAAGCGACTTCCTCGCTGCAATGAGCCACGAAATCCGCACGCCGATGAATGGTGTGATTGGTATGGTGGATATTTTGGGCACGACAGATCTTGAGGCGTCGCAACGTCGTACATTGGGCGTGATCCGCGATTCGGCATTGTCTCTGTTGCGGATCATTGAAGACATTTTGGACATGTCTTCGATTGAAGCTGGCAAGATGAAGCTGGTGGTTGAGCCGATGGATTTACGCCAGACTGTGGAGGCCGCGGCAGAGACGCTCCGCCATTACGCCGATCAGCATAACGTGCTGACCTCGCTCAAGCTGGATTATCGCCTGCCTAAAACAGTGCGCGGCGACCCAGGTCGTATTCGGCAGATCGTGACGAATATCTTGGGGAACGGGATCAAATTTTCGCGGCGTCCCAAGGATGATGGCATTGGTCATGCGCGGTTGGTGGTGGAGCCGGGCGCAAATGGTGGGATCCGATTTGTGTTCACCGATGACGGCATCGGAATTCCGTCCGACTTCTTGGCTCAGATTTTTGAGCCATTTGGCCGCTCTGATACTGTCCAGACGCGACGGTATAATGGCACGGGTCTTGGGCTGGCGATTGTGCAGCAATTGGTCACCAAGATGCAGGGTACGATCAGCGTAAGCAGTGCCCCTGGGGAGGGGGCTACGTTTATTGTGACTTTGCCTCTTGAGGTCTTGGAGGCAGAGCGAGAGCGGCCTGATTTATCGGGGCTTTCGGTGCTCTTGTTGGGGCTCGATCCGCTTGCCGAGCATTTTTGGCAAAATACTCTGAAAGGCACTCATGCGGCACTGATCAGCGACCGGGGGCGCGACATTGAGGCGATTGTCGAGGCAAAATCGTCTGACGGGAAAACCGAAAATGTGATCATTGTGTCGTCGTTTGGTTTCGAAAATGGCGACACAAGTGATGCCTTAAGCCGGTTTCGCTCGGTTTCACCGAATATCCCTATCTTGATGCATTGCCGTAATCGTGAGCGGATGTCGGGGCTCGTTGATCTGCATACCTATCGCATTCAGGGAGCCCCTTCGTTGGAAAGCGAAGCGCTGCTTGGTATCACGACATTGTTTCAGAAGGGGCGTCAGGACTTCAAACGCGAGGCGTTGCGGCGGGGGCCAGAAGCAAATGTGCCGCGTCCTTCGCAAAGAATGGCGCGCATCTTGGTGGCGGAGGACAACGAGATCAACCAAATGGTAATCGCATCTCAGTTGGGTCAGCTTGGGCATGAAAGTGTCTTGGCATCTGATGGCTTGGAAGCCTTGGCGCAATGGAAAGCGGGGCATTTTGATATGGTGGTCACAGATTGCTTCATGCCGCGCATGGACGGGTTTGAGTTGGTGAAGAACATCCGGATGCTCGAAAAACGCGATGGTTTGAGGGCAGTGCCTATCCTCGCGATTACGGCGAATGCGATGCCGGGAGAGCCAGAGAAATGTCAGGCGGCTGGAATGGATGGGTTTTTGACTAAGCCCGTGCAGCTTCGGGACCTTGCCGAGAAGATTGACCTTCACCTGCGCGTGAAGGAGAGCACATCAGAAACCCCGGTGGCGCAGCGCGCATAAAAGAACCCCGCCGAAGCGAGGTTCTAAGAAGGTCATCGACCTTGATGTGGATTAGTTTTCGCCAACTGCCGCAACATCCCGGAAGAGCGGTTGTTCGCGGGGGGGGCGGCCAATCACATCACGCAGATCGTCCAATTCGATGAAGTTATCGGCCTGACGGCGCAGTTCATCAGAAATCATTGGCGGCTGTGACCGGATCGTCGAGACAACGGAAACGCGCACGCCTTGACGTTGCAGGCTCTCGACCAAGGGCCGAAAATCGCCGTCGCCTGAGAAGATAACGGCGTGATCCATGCGGGGAGCGAGTTCCATGGCATCGACAGCAAGCTCGATGTCCATGTTCCCTTTAACTTTCCGACGCCCTTGGGCATCGGTGTATTCCTTGGCAGGTTTTGTGACCATGGTGAAGCCGTTGTAATGCAGCCAGTCCACCAAGGGGCGGATGGGAGAATATTCGTCATTCTCCAAAAGAGCGGTATAGTAAAAGGCGCGCAACATCTTGCCGCGGCGCATGAACTCTTGCCGAAGCAGTTTATAGTCGATGTCAAACCCAAGCGATTTTGACGCTGCATAGAGGTTTGAGCCATCGATGAACAGCGCAAGCCGTTCGTCCTTGTAAAACATCAAAAATATTCCTTCTAATTGGCCTTGGGCGCGAAAACTCTCAGGAGTGGCCAAGAGTGTCAGAGTGAGTGACGTCAAAAATCGCGCTGGCCGGAACAGTAATTCTGCTCAGGCGGCGCTTCAAGCGTGTGTAATGCACGGAAAAGGATAGGCCGATGGTTCAGTTTGGTCAAGAATTCGCAATCGCTCTTGGTGCGAACCTTGAGACTGAGGCGGGCTCACCTGCCGATTCGATCCGCGCCGGGCTTGAGGCTTTGGAATTGGAGGGTATCCTCTGCGTTTCTGTGAGCCGTTTTTATAAAACCCCATGTTTTCCAGTGGGCGCAGGGCCGGATTATGTGAATGCCTGTGCCGTTTTACGCGCCGAGTTGGCACCCGAAGAGATCTTGGCGGTCTTGCACCGAGTTGAGGCGCAAATGGGGCGTGTCCGGGAAACACGATGGGCAGGCCGCACGCTGGATCTGGATTTGTTGTTCTGTGCTCAAACAGTTCTGCCGGACAAAGCGGGATGGTCGTATTGGCAGGGGATGGCGCTAGAAGAGCAGATGCGGCGGGCACCTGACGAGTTGATTCTTCCCCACCCGCGCCTTCAGGACCGCGGCTTTGTTTTGGTTCCTCTTGCCGATGTCGCTCCAGATTGGCATCACCCCGTTACCGGGCGCCGCGTGGTTGAGATGCGCGATGCTCTGCCGAAAGAAGCGCTTTTGGACATTGTGCCGCTGTGAAGAGATTGGGGAATCGACTTGTCAATTCCACCGCATCCACTTATGTCAAGACGTTCAAAAGCCCTACCCATCTATTGACTGGAGTGATCCCATGGCCCGCGTGACCGTAGAAGACTGCGTAGACAAGGTTCCCAACCGTTTTGAGTTGGTGATGCTGGCCGCGCATCGTGCACGCGAGATTGCTTCGGGTGGCGCGCTGACCATCGAACGTGACAACGATAAAAACCCGGTGGTTGCGTTGCGTGAAATCGCGGATGAAACACAGTCGGCAGATGGCCTTCGCGAGCGTCTGATCGAAGCAAACCAGACCCAGATCGAAGTTGATGAGCCGGAAGAAGATCAGATGAACCTTCTGATGAGTGGCGAGCATGATCGCCCGGCCGAAGACGACATGTCGGAAGAAAAGCTGCTTCGCGCCCTCATGGAAGCTCAGCGTCAGGGGTGATCCTGACGTGCCTTTGGGGAGTTGCGGACTGACATGATCGCCGTCGACGACCTGATCGCCCTTGTCCACAACTATAATCCCCGCACGAATGAGGCGCTGATCCGGTCGGCCTATGATTTTGGGCGGGCGATGCATGACGGGCAAATGCGCCAGTCAGGCGAGCCTTATTTCACCCATCCCGTCGCTGTCGCGGCTATTCTCACCGAGCAACGGCTTGACGATGCGACCATCGTCACAGCGCTTTTGCATGACACGATTGAGGATACCAAGGCCAGCTATGCCGAGGTCGAGCGCCGCTTCGGCCATGATGTGGCGGAGTTGGTCGATGGGGTGACGAAGCTCACCAATCTGCAGCTGACCTCTACAGAGACCCAGCAAGCCGAGAACTTCCGCAAGCTTTTGATGGCGATGTCGCGCGATTTGCGGGTCATTCTTGTGAAGCTTGCCGACCGTTTGCACAACATGCGGACGATCAAGGCGATGAAGCCGGAAAAGCAGGCCAAGAAAGCCCGCGAGACAATGGATATCTATGCGCCTTTGGCGGGGCGTATGGGGATGCAGTGGATGCGTGAGGAGCTGGAAGACCTTGCGTTTCGAGTGCTCAACCCCGAAGCGCGCGCGTCGATCATGCGTCGGTTTGTGTCTTTGCAAAAGGAATCGGGCGATGTGATCGAGCGGATCACTGGCGATATGCGAGCGGAGATGGACAAGGTGGACATAGAGTGCACCGTCTTTGGTCGCGCCAAGAAGCCCTATTCCATTTGGCGTAAGATGCAGGAAAAAGACATCGGGTTTTCTCGGCTGTCTGATATTTACGGGTTTCGGGTGATTACCCAATCAGAGGAAGACTGCTATCGGGCTTTGGGTGCGATCCACCAGCGCTGGCGCGCGGTGCCGGGGCGGTTCAAGGACTATATCAGCCAGCCGAAGTCCAATGGATATCGCTCGATTCACACCACGGTTTCCGGGCGGGATGGCAAGCGCGTTGAAGTGCAGATCCGCACACGACAAATGCACGAAGTGGCCGAGGCAGGTGTGGCCGCGCATTGGTCTTATCGGGACGGCGTGCGCGCGCAAAACCCCTTTGCTGTTGATCCGGCAAAGTGGATTGCAACGATGACCGAGCAGTTCAATACAGAGGATGATCACGACGAGTTTCTCGAAGCGGTCAAGCTCGAGATGTATTCGGATCAAGTCTTTTGTTTTACGCCAAAGGGCGAAGTCATCAAATTGCCGCGGGGAGCAACGCCAATCGATTTTGGCTATGCGATCCATACACGAATTGGCAGCGCGACCGTGGGTGCTAAGATCGATGGAATGCGCGTGCCACTTTGGACACGAATCCGCAATGGGCAGTCAGTCGAGGTGATTACAGCGGAGGGGCAGGTTCCTCAGGCGACTTGGCTCGACATTGCGACAACGGGTAAAGCCAAGACGGCAATTCGACGGGCGCTGCGCGAAGTAGATCGCTCGCGGTTCATCAAGCTTGGCGCAGAGTTGGCGCGGGCAGCGTTTGAACATGTCGGGAAGAAATCCACCGACAAGGCGCTGGAACTGGCAGCGCGTCATCTGCGGATTGAAGGCGGGCGTGAAGAAGTCTTAGCGCGACTTGGATCGGCCGAGCTGTCGGCACGTGAGGTAGTGCATGCCGTTTACCCCGAATTGGCCCAAGGACAGAGCGAGACAATCAACCAAGATCATGCGGTTGTCGGCATTTCACCAGACCAGAGTTTTGCGCGCGCCCCCTGTTGTCAGCCCCTGCCGGGCGAGCGGATTGTGGGGATCAAGGTGCGAGGGCAAGGCGTGCAGGTGCACACGATTGACTGCGCAGCACTGGAGCAATTCGAGAGCCAACCCGACCGTTGGATGGACTTGCATTGGCAAGCAGGCAAACACCCGCCTATCCATACGGCCTCTATCTTGATTACCATTGCGAATGACGCTGGCGTGTTAGGGCGGATTTGCACATTGATTGGCGAGCAGAAGGCCAATATCTCGGATATGAACTTCGTTGATCGGAAACCAGATTTTTACCGAGTGCTGTTTGATGTGGACCTCAGAGACGTCGAGCACCTCCATTCGGTGCTCTCGGCCCTTGAGGCGGAGTCCGATGTGGCGGCAATTGAACGGGCGAGGGATCCGTCCCGTACTCTGACCGCTCCGTCGGCAGGGCGGCAAGAAAGGTAAGACCGTGGTATTTAAGCGCCGTGACAAACGGCCAATTTGGCAAGTCGTCAAAGAATTCTTCTGGCCTCGTGGGGGGTGGGCGCGGGCAGCGCATTACGTCAAGCACCGCTTGCGGCGTTTGCCTGACAGCCCGGCGCGGATTGCACGTGGCATTTTTGCCGGGGTCTTTACGACCTTCACTCCGTTTTTTGGCCTTCATTTCATTGTCGCGGCTCTGATTGCTTTCGTTATGCGGGGCAATATTCTGGCGGCGCTCTTGTCGACGTTTTTTGGCAATCCGCTCACTTATGTGCCGATTGCCATGGCCTCGTTACGGACGGGCTATTGGATGCTCGGTCTGGAATGGGGCGGGGGCAATGTTCATGGCTCGCTAGGGCAGAAATTTGCCGAAGCTTGGTGGGATCTGAAGCATAATTTCCTGGCCATGTTTAACGCAGACACGGCCGATTGGCATGGGTTGCATCTGTTTTACGACGAGGTGTTTTTCCCTTTCATGATTGGGGGCATCCTGCCGGGCCTCGTTACGGCAGCAGTGTGCTATTACATCTCGCTGCCCTTGATCCGCGCCTATCAGCATCGCCGAAAAGGCGTGATCAAAGCCAAACTCGCTGCGTTGAAGAAAAAAGCGCAGGCGAAGGCTGACGAATTGCGGAAACACGACTAGTTTGAGAGCAAATCAGGTTAGGAAGGACTGCCAATGAAGCCGCTCGGAACGCTCCGTCTTGGCGTGAACATTGATCACGTGGCCACCGTGCGAAACGCACGTGGATCTGCTTATCCAGATCCGGTGCGTGCGGCTCTCTTGGCCGAAGAAGCTGGCGCTGACGGGATTACCGCGCATTTGCGCGAAGATCGGCGGCACATTTCGGATGCAGATATTGACGGGCTGATGGCGGCGCTGAAAACTCCGCTGAATTTCGAGATGGCAGCGACACCGGAGATGCAGGCTATCGCGCTGCGGCATCGTCCGCATGCCGTATGTTTGGTGCCGGAACGGCGCGAGGAGCGCACGACAGAAGGCGGGCTGGAAGTGGCACGCGAAGAAAATCGCTTGGCGCATTTCATAGCGCCCCTGCGGGATGTTGGGTGCCGGGTGTCGATCTTTATCGCGGCCGACCAAAAGCAGATCGAGGCCGCGCATCGCATCGGTGCTCAGGTGATCGAGCTTCATACCGGCGCTTATTGCGACTTCCACTCCGAAGGGCATTTCGACAAGCGAGACGCCGAATTGGTGCGCCTGCGCGAAATGGCGGCCTTTGCCCATAGTTTGGGGCTGGAAGTGCATGCCGGGCATGGTTTGACCTACGAGACCGTGGGCGCCATTGCTGCATTTCCCGAAGTGATGGAGCTAAATATTGGGCATTTTCTGATTGGAGAGGCCATTTTCCGGGGGCTGTCTCCAGCGATTGCCGAAATGCGCCGATTGATGGTCGAGGCACGCGACTGATCGCCACTTATTGAGGGTTTCCAATGCGTTCGCTTTCTATCCTCCTCGTCGCGTTTGGCCTTTGGATCGCGACACCGGTTGAGGCCTGCGTCGTGCCGAAGATCGCCGTTAAAGAGGCCGCGCGCGTTGTGGCGATGGTCAACGAGGTGCGCCAAGCCAATGGATTGACGCCTTTGGCCCCAAATGCGCGCCTTCAACAAGCAGCACAGGCGCATAGTTGCTTCATGGCAGATATTGGCAAGATGACACATGCGGGCGCCGGAAGCTCGTCGGCTGGGGATCGAGCGCGAGCGGCTGGGTATCGCTGGCGGTTCGTTGCCGAAAACGTCGCTTGGGGCCAAGAAGATGCACCGCGTGTTGTGGCAGGTTGGGGCGCCTCTGCGCCGCATCGGCGCAACATTTTGAGCAAAGATGCAAAAGAGATTGGTGTAGCGCTGCGGCATGGGAAGACTGGTCAGGCGTATTGGACGCTCCTTTTGGCGGCGTCGCAATGATCCTAGGAATTGGCACTGACCTCGCAAATATCGAGCGTATTTCCGCGACGTTGACGCGGTTTGGTGACAGATTTCGCAATAGGGTGTTCACAGAGGCCGAGCAGATCAAAGCGGAGCGGCGCAAAGATGTTGCAGGCACCTATGCGAAACGCTGGGCCGCGAAAGAGGCCTGTTCAAAAGCGCTTGGTACCGGGCTTCGGATGGGGATTTCTTGGAAGGATATGGGGGTCACAAACCTTCGCTCTGGTCAGCCTGTCATGCATTTGACGGGCTGGGCTGCCGAAAGGCTCAAGGAAATGACCCCTGAGGGCCATGAGGCGATTGTGCATGTCACGCTGACAGATGATCACCCTTGGGCGCAGGCCTTTGTCGTCATTGAGGCGCGGCCACTGGATGACCCTGAGGCGCGGGGGCTGCGCTTGACACCGCCGCCGCGCCCACGCATGTAACCTCCATTCCCTCAGAGAGGACAGAACATGGCCGAAAAGACGCAGAACGGGATTGTGGAGACGATAAAGACTATCGTTTACGCCCTTCTCATCGCGGGTGTTTTCCGCACTTTGTTTTTTCAGCCGTTTTGGATTCCGTCGGGTTCGATGAAGGACACGTTGCTGATCGGTGATTTCCTTTTCGTCAACAAAATGTCCTACGGTTATTCTTATGCGTCTTGCCCAACGATCCGCCTCGGGGTGATTGGGCTGGATGTTGATGCCAAAGATATTTGCGGCTTTCTGGACGGGGACAATACCCGGCTGTTTGGTGGCGAGCCTGAGCGGGGCGATGTGGTTGTGTTCCGCCATCCGGTGGCCGGAAGCGATTATATCAAGCGCTTGATCGGGCTTCCCGGTGATACCGTGCAGATCAAGGCCGGGTTGCTGCATCTGAATGGTCAAGCGGTCAGCGTGGCGGATGCCGGCACCTTTGAAGAGATGATGGCACCGCAAGGGCCTCAAGGCCTGCGGCCGCGTTGTGAAAATGGCGCTGTGGGTGAGGGCGGGAATTGCGTGAAGTCGCGTCAGCGTGAAACGCTGCCCAATGGCCGCACGCATGATATTCTCAATATCGGCACGCAGATGACCGATGATACGCCTGTTTATACGGTTCCTTCGGGGCATTTCTTCTTTATGGGCGACAACCGCGATAATTCCACTGACAGTCGCGTGCCGCAGGCCGCTGGTGGCGTGGGGTTTGTGCCGCTGGAAAACCTGATTGGTCGGGCGGATCGGATCATGTTCTCGTCGGCGGGACGCTCTATGCTGGCGTTCTGGACATGGAGATCTGATCGGTTCTTCAAGGGGATCGAGTGAAGCTCTCGGCGGAGGTGAAGGCCTTTGAAGGCCGACTGGGCTATGTTTTTTCGCGCCCAGAATTGTTGATCCGCGCGCTGACGCATTCGTCGTTTGCCACGGCAACAGGGGATAATCAGCGCCTCGAATTTCTGGGTGACCGGGTGCTTGGGCTGGTGATGGCTGAAGCGCTCTTGATGGCGGATAAAGGGGCCTCTGAGGGTCTTTTGGCACCGCGTTTCAATGCATTGGTTCGCAAGGAAGCCTGTGCCGACGTGGCGCGCCAGATTGATCTGGGGGATGTGCTGCGACTGGGGCGGTCAGAGATGATGACAGGCGGTCGGCGTAAAGAGGCGCTCTTGGGGGATGCGATGGAAGCGGTGATCGCTGCGGTCTATCGCGATGCCGGGTTTGATGCGGCCAAACGCGTGGTTCTTCGGCTTTGGGGGCGGCGAATCGATCATGTGGAAGCTGATGCACGCGACGCCAAGACATCGTTGCAGGAATGGGCGCAAGGGCGCGGCTTGAAGCCCCCGTCCTATGTTGAAACTGGTCGCGAGGGGCCGGACCATGCGCCGATTTTCACCATTGAAGCACGACTGGAGACAGGCGAAATGGCCTCTGCTTCGGCCCCTTCAAAACGGGCCGCCGAGCAATCCGCAGCGCGGGATTTGCTTGCACAGCTGACTGGAGGATAAGCCAGATGCCAGCCCCGCGCCTTTATCTAACAGGGGCATCGGGGACGGGTACAACGACGCTCGGTCGTGCTCTGGGGGCCCGATTGGGCTTGCCGCATGTGGATACGGATGATCATTTTTGGCTTTCGTCTGATCCCCCCTTCACCCATCGGCGGGCGCCACACGAGCGAGGTGCAAGCCTTGAAGCCGCTTTGGGGGCAGACGGTTGGATCGTGACGGGGGCCTGTGAGGGCTGGGGCGACGCGGCGATTTCCAAGGTCAATGGCATTGTGTTCTTGAGCCTGAACCGGGCGCAGCGGCTTGTGCGCTTGCGGCGGCGCGAGGCTGCTCGCTTTGGGCCTCGAATTTTGCCGGGTGGGGACATGGTAGAGCTGCATCGCGGGTTTCTCGATTGGGCGATGTCCTATGACGATGCCGATGCACCTGGGCGGTCGCGCCATAGGCAAGAGGCGTGGTTGGAGCGGCAACGCGCACCTGTGTTGCGGCTTGATGCGGTGGGCGCAGTTAACGACATGGTTCAGAAGGTGATTGAGGGGTTGCAGATTACCTAAGAACCTCTGGGTGGAAACATCCCGCGTTGTCGAGCCGCGGCGCGCCAAAGCTTTTTTCGAGCATCGGGCGTTTCAAATTGGGCATAGCAGCCATTCGAATATTTTGGCCAATCAATGGCCAATCCAAGCCTGACCAATTCTTCTGACAAGTCGCGCCCATCGAGCAAATAACAGCGGGCGACCTCGCGGTTATAGCTTTGATCTTTGCAAAATTCGGCCCTAATGACATGGCCTTTGGTGAGTGCAATCATCGCGCTTTTTGCTTTTCTACCATAGGGATGGTCCATCTCGGGTGCATCAATTCCGAAAATTCGTATGGCGTAATTTCCAATTTGGATCGTATCTCCGTCGACCACCCAACATTTTCCTGAAAGGGTATTTGCACATGTTTCAACAGGGGCTTTTTTGTTCTTGGAGGGCGGGGCGTACCTAGGCCTTGGAGTGCGTCGAGTTGCTCGGGCTTGTGGTTTACTTTGCGGACTTAGAGATGTGCCAAGCAGGTAAACGACACCAGCGAGCACCGCGAGAACTAGAATAGCTTCCATTTGAAAACTTTATAGAATGAACATAACCACAAATGCATCTTATGCGTGTAAACGGTGCGCGCGCAACTAGATTTCACATAGTGAACGCCTACTGGCGCGGGGGTGAAATATCGGCTATGGGCGGCGCATGAACACACGCGCCGGATTTGTAGCCCTGATCGGAGAGCCCAACGCGGGCAAATCCACCCTCCTTAATCGCATGGTGGGGGCGAAGGTTTCTATTGTCACCCATAAGGTTCAAACGACGCGAACGCGCATTCGTGGCGTCGCTTTGGCGGGTGAGGCGCAGATCGTTTTTGTTGATACGCCAGGGCTATTTAAGCCGCGTCGGCGGTTGGATCGGGCGATGGTTGCTGCGGCTTGGGGGGGAGCGGCGGATGCGGATGTGATCGTGCTTCTTATTGAGGCGCATCGTGGGTTGACGGAGGGGGTGAAGCGCATTCTCGACGGGCTGCCCGCGGTGGCGAAGGGGCGGAAGGTGGCTTTGGCCATCAACAAGATCGACCGCACGGAGGCGCCGAAGCTTTTGAAGCTGACGCAAGAGATCAACGAGCGCTTTGAATTTTCCAAGACATTCATGATTTCTGCGGAAAAAGGCCATGGCGTGGAAGCGCTGCGGGATTGGCTGGCGATGGAATTGCCTGAGAGTCCATGGCTTTACCCAGAAGATCAGCTGGCAGATTTGCCAATGCGGATGATTGCGGCGGAGATGACGCGGGAGAAGCTGACGCTTCGGCTGCATCAGGAATTGCCATACCAGTTGACCGTTGAAACCGAGATGTGGACCGAAAAGCCAGATGGATCTGCGCGGATTGACCAGTTGATCTATGTCTCGCGCCCCGGTCACAAGGGCATCATTCTGGGCAATAAGGGCGAAACTATTAAGGCGATCGGGCAGTCCGCGCGGGCCGAAATTGAAGAGTTCCTTGGCCGAAAAGTCCATTTATTCCTGCAGGTTAAGGTTCGCGAGAACTGGTTGGATGAGGCGGAGCGCTATTCGGAAATGGGCCTTGATTTTAAGGATGGCAATGCTTGAGCCACGGCTCACAGCCCGGTTTTGGGTGGATGCCTATCTGACCCGACTGCGGCTGCACGACATTCCCGCCTTCATTGTCGCCCATGGAGATGACACGGCAGGCGCGGTCATCGTCAAACTTTCCCCGCTGAACGGCACCGCCACGGCCTATGCGCGGGCTTGGGATTTATCAACAGGTGCAAGGGCTTGGACCGTTTTGGCGCAGGGTGCCGAGCCAGAAGTGGACGCCGCGATCCGACGTCAACGCGGGTATGATCCCGACCTTTGGGTGATCGAAGTCGAAGACCGGGCGTGGCGGCATTTGCTGGGCGATGAGGGCTTGGCCTGACAGATTAAGCCAATCTCACCCCATCGTCCCGGGCTGTTCATCTTTGGCGATTTTGACGAAATTTGACGTATGATTTACGTATGGGTGGTGTCTGGCCCACGTCATGACGTGTTGCCTTAACTTTTCCCGCGCCGAATGCGATGGTTTGCGGGAGACTGCACCCCAAAGAGAGGCGACTGGCAGGATGATCGAATGGCGTGACACCGCGATTTGTCTGGGCTCTCGCCCGCATGGTGAAAGCGCCGTTATTCTGGACGTGTTCACGCCGAACCAAGGACGGCATTCGGGGATGGTGCGCGGGGGGGCGGGCCGGAAGATGGGGCCGATTCTACAACCGGGCGCGCAGCTGGATGTGGTGTGGAAAGCCCGGCTTGACGATCATCTGGGGTCGTTCACCGTGGAGCCTGTTCGCAGCCGTATGGCGCAGGCGCTGGCGCATCGGGTGGCGTTGCATGGCGTCTCGGCGGTGACCGAGACGCTGCGTGTGGTTCTGGCCGAACGCGACCCGCATCCCCGGCTGTATCGCGCGACAGAAGGGTTGCTTGATTTGCTCGATCAACCGGACCTTTGGCCTTTGGGGTATCTGCGCTGGGAGATGTTGCTGTTGGAGGTCTTGGGGTTTGGGCTGGATTTGGACCGCTGTGTCACAAGTGGGAGCACAGAGGATCTGGTGTATATCTCGCCAAAGAGTGGCCGCGCGGTAAGCCGGGTGGCGGCTGGCGATTGGGCGGATCGGCTTTTGCCGATGGTGCCATGTTTGCGCGGGGCTGATGGGGAAAATGCGGATGTAGCGGCCGCGCTGGACGTGACGGGGTATTTTCTAGCCAAGAATGGCACGGTGGAGGGTAAGCTGCCCGAAGCACGCGCGCGGTTTTTGGCGGTGCTGCGGAGTTCAGGGGGCGTTTGATGTGGAGAGGAGTGATATTCGCTTTTTCACTCGGCCTCTTGGGCGTCTGTGCCAGCATGTTCTATGGCCAGTTTTATCAATGGCGCGCTTGTTTCAATGACTTGGGGCGTTGTTTCGACCCGGAAACGGGTGTGGTCTATCAGGCGCAGTCAGGGGTGGTGTGGCTGATGTTGACGGTATTGGTATTCGCGGGCGTGCTGTATCAGGTCTGGAAATGGTGCAGAGCCGAGGAGTGACAGAGGGTCTGCGCCTGCGCGCCTGATTGGGCCGCACGCATCAAGCTTAGCGCAGGGCCAGCACCAGATCCACCAGAGTGCCCATCGCGGCGCCGGGATCTTCTGAGTTGCGACGGCTGAGATCGGCCAGACCGATGCCTGCGCCCAAGAGCAGGCGCGCAATTTCGGGATTGGTAATGCCCATATCGCCAAGAAGGCCGTGCAGGAGCGTCAGGCTGTGGGTGTCTATCGCGGCCAGTGTGTCGGCGGCCGCGGGGGTGCCAAGGGCCCAAGCGCGCACGGCAGGGCCAAGCGGCGTGTCGGCAAGATCTGGGGTCAGGACGCGCGGAGCAATCTGGCCAAAGCGACGCAATTGCGCGGCGGGGGTCAGGCTGCGGGCAAGTTCAGCGGAAAGTGCTGTGGTGGCTTCGGCTTGCCATGCCGCAAGCATGGCGCGGTGAAAGGTGGGGACATCGGCAAAATGCCAATAGAACGAACCTTTGGTGGTTTCCAAGCGGCGCGCGAGCGGCTCGGCGCGCACGGCCTCCGGCCCCTCTGTCACCAGAGCTGAAAAACCGACGCGGATCCAATCTTTGGGTGTGAGGCGAGGTTTGCGGTCCATATGTGCAGAGTTACGTCTCGGCCCGTGGTTGTGCAATTGCAGAAACGTCGCTGCGTTCGAAATTTTCTCGCAAAAGGAGAGTTAGTCGGAAAACCGTTGTTTTGGGGCCGCACCGCGATATTTGATGCTCAATTCCTCGGCAATATCGGTTTCGTCATGCAGGCCAAGGAGGATGCCGCGGCGCAGGGATTTGCCGGCCATTTTGGTGATATCGGCCTCGCTGCGGGTGACGCGCTGTGACATGCGGCGGCCCCATTGGCCCAAGCGCTCATACATCAAGGCGATGATTTCGCGGTGTTCGGGGGCCTCTGAGGCGCCAAGATCGACAAATTCTTCGGGATCGTTTTGGAGATCGAAGAGCATCGGGCGGAAGCCGCCTTCGGCGTGCATGAATTTCCAGCGCGCATCGGTGACCATGAAAAGGCGGGCATCGGCGGAGCGGGTGACGAGGGTTTTGGCGAAGGGGCGCAAGGAGTAGTCATATTCGCTGATGGCGAAGTCGCGCCAGTTCTGGGGCGGCTGGCCATGAAGGAATGGCAAGAGCGAGCGGCCTTCGACGATATGGCTGGGCACGGTGCCCCCGGCGAAATCAACAAAGGTGGCGGCGAGGTCGATTTGTTCGATGAGCGCGTCGGAGGTGGTGCCGCGGGTGGTATCCGCTTCGGGGGAGGGGTCGTATATGATGAGCGGCACTTTGACCGAGCATTCGTGAAAGAGGTCTTTCTCGCCGAGCCAATGATCGCCCAAATAATCCCCGTGATCAGAGGTGAGCACGATCATGGTGTCTTTCATCCGGTCGGTTGCGTCGAGATAGGCAAAGAGGCGGCCCATCTGGTCATCGCATTGTTTGATCAGGCCCATATAGGCGGGGATCGCCTTGGCGCGGACTTCCTCGCGCGAGAAACCGCGCCCGACCATGGTGTCCATAAAGGCGGCAAAGATCGGGTGGGGGTCGTCGCGCTCGCTGTCGCGCCGGGCGGCCTCGGGGACATGGTTGGGGCCGAACATGTCGTGATAGGGGGCGGGGACGATATAGGGCCAATGCGGCTTGATATAGCTGACATGCGCGCACCACGGGCCTTTGGCTTGTTCGATGAATTCGATGGTTTTGGTGGTGAGCCAAGGGGTTTCGCTGTCTTCTTCGCGGATATTGGCGGGTTTGTCGGCGTTTTGCATGAACCAGCCAGAGGCGAGGTCGGGGCCGTTGGTGCCGGAGTTGGCAAAGTCGTGCCAAGGGTTTTCGGCCTCGTAGCCTTTGGATTTGAGGTATTCGTTATAGGGGCTGCGTTTTTGGTCGTAAAAGCCTTCGGGGCCTTCGGCCCAGAGGCCGTCGTCGCGCACCCAGACGTCAAAGCCGCATTCGGCTTGGCGGGCGCCGATGAGGCTGTCGGGTTCCAGTCCGAGGCGGGCCATGCCTTCGGCGTCGGCGACCATATGGGTTTTGCCGATGAGCCAGCAGTCCATGCCGACGCGGCGGAGGTGGTCGGCCATGGTTTGCTCACCGACGCGGAGGGGAAAGCCGTTGAATTGCGCGCCATGGGATGACGGGTAACGGCCTGTGTAGGTGGACATACGCGAGGAGCCACAGATGGGAGATTGGCAATAGGCGCGGGTAAAGCGGACGCCCATTTGTGCGATCCGGTCGATATGGGGCGTGTGGAGCGTGGGGTGGCCCGCACAGGAGAGATAATCCCAGCGAAGTTGATCGAACATGATGAAAAGGATGTTCTTTTTAGGCTGGGCTTGTTCGGTCATGGGGCCTCTCAGAGGTCGATTGTCAGAATGCCATCCGGGTCGCGGGCGCGCGACTGGCACAGAATAATGGTATCTGATCGCTGCGCGTTGGATAGCACAAAATCGCGGTGATCGGCTGTGCCTGACAACAGCGTGCATTTGCAGACGCCGCAGATGCCGTCGGCGCATTTGACGTCAATGGCGATGCCATGGGCCGTGAGCACGTCGGTGGCCGATTGATCGGCGGGCACCGCGAGCGTGCGGCCAGAGCGGGCAAGGTGCAGCGAAAAGGGGTGGTTTTCGCGTTCGGGCTGCGCGGGCGCGGAGAAATATTCGAGATGGCGGTTCTCGTCGGGGAAGCCGCCTGTGGTGGCGGCGTCGATCACGGCCTGCATATAGCGGTCGGGACCGCAGGTGTAGACATGCTGGCCGGGGGCGTAGCGACCCAGAAGCGCCGCAAGATCGGCGCGGGTATTTTCGTTGCTGATATGGAGATGCACCCGGTCGGCCCATGGGGCTGCGGCAAGATCGGCGAGATACCCGGCCTCGGCGCGGCTGCCGACGGAGTAGTGCAGAGCGAAAGCGCGGCCCAAGGCATGGAGGCGGTGGGCAAAGGCGATCATCGGGGTCACGCCAATGCCGCCGCCCATCAGGAAGGTGAAGCTTGCATCTTCGGCGAGGGGAAAATGGTTGATCGGTTTGGAAATGAAGACCCGTCTGCCGGGGGTAAAGATGCGGTGCATCATGCGGCTGCCGCCCCGGCCCGTATCTTCGCGCAGAACACCGATTTGATAAAGGGAGGGATCGGCGGGATTGCCGGACATCGAGTATTGCCGGATGAATTCCGGGGTGACCACCACGTCGATATGCGCGCCTGCCGCCCAATCCGGCAGCGGCGTGCCATCCGGGGTGCGGAATTCATATTTGGTGACGCTCTGGGTCATTTTCTGGGCCGTGGCGACTTCGACGCGGATCACCGGGCTGTTACCATGATCGGGTGTGCGGTGGAGGTGGCTTGTGTCGCCAGCGGCAGTGCGGGCGCGATGCTCTTCGGGGGATAGAAGCGCCCGAAATGCAGCGATGCCTGCTTCGCGGTCCATGGGGTAAGGATAGGGCCATGGCGGGGGTGTCAGAGGCGCGGGATAGACGGCAAGAGTTTGATCTTCGGCGCGAATTTTCAAGCCACGTTGCAGTGAGCGGGCATTTACGGGGGCTTTGGGCGTGCGATAGGCCCCGTCCTCGTTCAACTCGATATCCCACCACCACTTCTTGACCGGATTGAGGCTGCCGCGCCCGGCCGCGTCATCGGCCCATGCAAGGAGGGGCGCGGCGGAGGGCAGGTTCATCGCGGCCCATCGGAAGGGCGCTTCGGCAAAGAGCCCCTCTAGGTTCCACGGACAGGTTTTCATGCAGCGCCCGCACATCGAGCCGCCTTCGGTGGTCAGGCGGTAGGTGGCGCAGCGCTGGCTATCGGATTTCCAGATTTCATAGCCGTTGAACATCTTTTTCGGCCCGGCGGTGATGGCCCCAGAGGGGCATTCGCGGGCGCATTTGTTGCAGGCTTCGCAGAAACGTTGCAGGCCAAAATCGATGGGCAGATCATGGGTGATTGGCATGTCTGTGGTGATGACACCGGATTTGAGGCGGGGGCCGAGGAAGGGGTTGAGGATGACTTCGCCGATCCGGCTGACTTCGCCCAGACCCGAGAGGAGCAAGAGCGGCGGCTGGAGCACGTCGCCATCCGTGGCCGTATGGGCCTTGGCCCCATAGCCCAAGGCGCGGATATGTTTGGCCAGCACTCCGCCGATGAGGGAAAAGCGCAGATAGGCGCGCATGGATTGGGCGACGGAAATCCAGTCGTCGCCAGACGCGCCGGACATGGTTTCATAGCCTTGGTCGATAATGATCGAAATGGCTTGGCCATGGGGGGGGGTGATTGGTGCGCCTGTCGCGTCGTGGGAATACCAGACCCAATCAGGCGCAGCAGAGAGGCCCACGGCATCGGCACCCAGCCAATAGGCCGTGGCTTTGATCAGGTCGGCGTTGGATTGGGCATCGGAGGGGCGGGGACCTGAGGGGTTTGCGGTGCCATCTTG
>DOOI01000091.1:58675-63442 GCA_003512825.1 Paracoccaceae bacterium
GGGGTTTGCGGTGCCATCTTGCACCAATGTGAAGGCCGACAGCAGGCGGCGCTGGGCAAAGGAGGAGGGTGATTTGCGGACATAGCGCCCGCCTGCGGCTTGGGATTGCACTTTTGGGCCCATGTCGCCGAATTGGGCGCGCGCGAAAAGATCGGTGCGTTTGGGGACGCGGGCCACGTTGGGGGCATCAATATAGGTGGTGGGATTGGCCACGCGTTTGAGGGTTTCAAAGGGGTGGGGGCCATCGCGGAACGCGCGTTTTGCATAGGGATCATGGCTGCTGGCGGAATGGCGCGTGCCAAAGCCCAAGTGCCACGCGGGGCCTTCGGTGGTGAGCCAGTCTTGGTCGCTGCGCGGTTTGAGAGGCTGGTCTGGGGTGGCGACAAGTGCAGTGGTGACAGCGGCCAGCGCGTAGCGAGACCCCAAGAAGGGTGCAGTGCCATCGGGGAAAAGCAGGCCCGCGTCCAGCGCAAGGTGGGTCAGGTCCAATTCGGTGGTGGTGGCGCTATGCGCGATGGCGTCATGGCCCAAGAGGCGCAGATAGGTGGCGAGAATAGTGGCGCATTCGGTGGCACGCAGGCTGGTGCGCTGGGCCTCTGCCCCGGCGAGCCATGCGGTGCCCGGCTCATTGGGGCGGGGGGCGCGCGGCATCTCGAAGAGAAAGACGAGGGCCGTGGGGTGGCGGGTAAGATCGGGACCGGGGAGATCAAGAGTTTCGCGCAGCTCGGCCATGATGAGGTCGATCCCGCCAGCAAGGGTCTTGGTTTGTTTGGTGCGGATTTCATCGGCCAGACGGGTGGTGTCGGGATTGGTGAGGGGGGTGGTGCGGCGGTGATCGGGGGTGAGCGCGCAGAGGCCGACCATGGCGGCGTCTTGAAAATACCCAAAGGATTTCAGATGATTGGCGCGCTCTTTGGGGCAGTCGGGGATGGTGGAGGGCATGGCTGCGGTGGGGCCATGGCGGAGTGCGTCCATCATGGCTTGGTAGTCGCGCATCGCGTGGGTGATGCTATCGGGTGCCTCTGCTGTGTCGGGAGGCGGGGCCGTGTTCGCGGCGGGCGGCCTGTGGGCCTTTGGGGTGGAATGCCGGGCAAGGCGCTCAAGGGGGAACGGGCCAAGGTGTACGGGCCGCTTGGCGTCCGAGAATAAGCGCATTTGGTCGGTCCTCCCTTGGGTAAAGAACCAGCCTTGCATCTGCCCCGCAAGGGGGCATTCTGGGGCAAAGGGGAGAGATTCCATGGAACAGGTGACGATCATTGGCGCTGGGGTTGTGGGAATTTGCACAGCACTCTCTCTGGCTGAAAAAGGCGTGTTGGTGCGGCTGATAGATCGCGATGCGCCGGGGCAGGGGGCCAGCTATGGCAATGCAGGTGTGGTCGCGCCGCATTCGATTGTGCCCAATGCGGCGCCGGGGCTGTGGAAGAAGCTGCCGGGGTGGCTGTTGTCCAAGGATGGGCCGGTGCGAATTCGGCCTGAGCATGTGCTGAAATTCCTCCCATGGGGGCTGCGGGCGTTGCGCCATTCGAGCGTGGCAGAGGTGCGGCGGATCGCGGCGGCGATGGAGGTGCTTAACCGCGATAACGTGGCGCTTTATCGGCGGCATCTGGCGGGGACGGGGCATGAGGACCTGATCCGCGACAGTCTTTATGTTTACGCCTATCGCGATGGGATCGCGGCGCGGCTTGATGGGCTTGACGCAGAGGTGCGGCAGGGCTTGGGCGCAAAGATGATCCGGCTGTCGCAGGGTGACTTGCGCGATTTGGAGCCTGCGCTAGCCCCGGAGTTCGAGGCGGCTTTGGCGGTGGTGGATCAGGGGCGTGCGACCAATCCCGGACGGGTGGGCGCGGTGCTGACCGAGAAGCTGGTGCGGATGGGGGGCGAGGTGATCCGCGCGCAGGTGCAGGGGCTGTCACGGCAAGAGGCGGGATGGCGGGTTGAGACGACTGCGGGGGCGTTTGAGAGCGCGAAAGTGGTGGTGACTGCGGGGGCATGGTCGGCGCGGATCTTGCGGCCTTTGGGGCTGAGGCTGCCGTTGCAGGCGGAGCGGGGGTATCATGTGGTGTTCCCGGAGGCTGAGGCCGAGCTGCGGAACTCGGTGATGGATACCGATGCCAAGATCGTGGCGTCGAGCATGGAGATGGGGCTGCGCGCCGCAGGAACGGCGGAGTTTGGCGATGCGGATGCGCCTGCCGATCCGGCGCGGGCAGCAGCGGTGGAGCGCGCTTTGCGGGGGCTGGTGCCTCGTGTGGGGCAAGGCCGGGTGGAGACATGGATGGGCGTGCGCCCGTCGTTCCCAGACAGCCTGCCTGTCATCGGGGAGATGCCGGGGATGGCGGGGTTATATGGCGGGTTTGGCCATAGCCATTGGGGCTTCATGATGGCCCCAAAGACCGGAGATATGCTGGCCGATCTGGTGACGGGCGCGCGGGTGAATATGGATCTGAGCGCCTATTCTGCGGATCGGTTTTGAGCGAGGGCAGGACCCGCGCCTGCGCTGCGGGCCGCCCTTTGGGGATTGCAGCGCGGGTGAGACAGGCCTCAGGACACGCGGGCGCGCTGTAAAGCCTCTGCCACCAGAGCCGCCACGCCCTCGTGTTCGCCGATGGGGGCGAGGGTGGGGCCTTGGAAGCCTGTGCTGATCAGGGCTTCGGGGATGTCGTCGGTGACATGGCCCGCGCGGAGGGCGAAGAAGGGCAGGCAGGTGCCGCCTGTCAGGGTTTGGGCCACTTCGGCAAGAAAGGGCGGTTCCTCGACAAAAGCGCATTCGATGCGCGCGCCAAGGCCATGGGCGCGGAGCGCGTCGGCCATGGCGAGCGTGGTGTCGCGGGAGGTGCGCGAGATCTTCGACCCATGCGCCGCAAGCAACAGGTTGGGATGCTCGGGCGGCCATGTGTCGCGCACCACTTCTGCGATCAGCGCCACCAGAGCGGGGTCACTGCCAAAGGGCCGCAGGCGGGTGAGGTCGGGTTTGCCCGCCGCAGCAAGACGGCGGGGCAATTCGCGGCCCGTGAACCAGCCCTCTGCCATAAAGAACGGGTAGATGAGCGGATCGTTCAGCGCCGCAAGTGCCGCTTCAAGGCTGCCGATTTTGGCGAGGGTGGCGCTGCGGATCGTCCAGCCGGGCAAGCGTGCCGCGACCCGGTCTGTGAGGACGCGCAGGGTGTGTTCTTGGGGTTCTGGGTCTGCGGGGCTGCCATGGGCAACAAGGAGAGCGTGTTGGGTCATGTTGGAGAGATAGGTGTTGGTGTGGGGGCGGCAAGGTGGGCTGCGGCCTCGGGCCAGAGTTGCGTGAAATCAGAAAAGAGCAGCGATGCGCCCAAGCTGTCTGCGGGGGCTTTGCGATAGCCTTCGGTGAAGAGGGCGAAAGGCACGCCTGCATTTTGCGCGGTGGCGGCATCGACTTCGCTGTCCCCGATGTAGAGCACATGAGTGGCTTTCAATGCGGTGATCACGTGGCGCAGCGGAGTGGGGTCGGGTTTGCGCTGGGGTAGGGAATCTCCGCCGATGACGGCGTCGAAATAGTCGGTAAGGCCAAAGGTGTCGAGGATGGCTTGCGTGGGCACGAAGGGCTTGTTCGTGCATAGGCCAAGGCGCAGGCCTGCTGTGCGGAGTTGATCAAGGGTGTCGCGGACGCCGGGATAGAGCGTGGTGAGCGTGGTTTCGTCGGCATGATAGGCGGCGAGGGTGCGCTGGGTGAGGGTGGAATGGAGCACGGGGTCGATCCGGCGGGATTGCATCACAAGGCGCACCAGATGGGGCAGGCCATTGCCGATATAGGAGGTGATTTCGGCCAATGTCATGGGCGGCTCGCCAAGGCTTTGGAGCATGGAGTTCACGGCGGCGCGAATGTCGGGGGCGCTGTCGATCAAGGTGCCGTCGAGGTCGAAAATCAGGGCGTGCATGGGAGGGGCCTTATCAAGGGAAGGGGGAGGCGCCGATGGCGGGCGCGTGAAGATGCAGGAGGGCGGCCCAAGCGGCGAGGGCTGCGGCAAGGCGGGGTAGAGATGGCCAGTGACGGGGGCGCCAGCGGCCTGTGAGGAGGGCCGCACCGGGCAAGAAGGCGGTCTTTTGTGACAGCGTGGACCAGCGCGGGCCGATTTCTGCGCGTTGACGGCGCTCCAGTGCCCAGCCACCCAAGAGCGCGAAAGCGAAGGCGGGACCAAAGAGCAACACATGCGCGAGGTCGCCATTGGCGAGCAGATGGCTGCCGGACCAGAGTGTCAGTGCCCAAAGCAGGGGCTGGCGGGTGAGGCCTGCGATGCCAGGGGCCTCGGGGCGAAAGCCAGAGGCCCTGCCCTCGAAAGCGAAGGGATTGGGCGCGGCGATCCCATAGGCCGCAAGGAGGCAGGCGGCAGGCATGGCAATATTGACGACCCAAGGATGCCAAGGGGCAAGACCCCAGAGCGGCACGAACGGCGCGCGATCTGCTGCGCCAAGGCTCCAAGCCAAGAGTGCGAGGGACATCAGGGAATAGAAGAGGAAATATACCCGCAACAGACCCCAATGCTGCATGGCGGCTTTGAAGCCCAGAGCCTTTGGCAGGCGATGGGCGGCGAAGAAGGCCGCAAGGGCAAGAAGGAGTTCGAGCCAGTCCATGACGCCTCCCTGCCCGAACTTTGGGCAGGCGGCAAGCGGGGGGCGATGATGATGCGGGACGATCTAAGGCCGCCACGCCCTGAAAACGCGCGATTTTCACCCGCAGGGGGGGATGAACTTAGAGAGGAGGAAGTTGGCTGGGGTACTAGGATTCGAACCTAGGAATGGCGG
>DOOI01000091.1:63761-64364 GCA_003512825.1 Paracoccaceae bacterium
CCTTACCACTTGGCGATACCCCAACTTGGAGCTGGCTTCTACGCAATGATTGCCGTGGGTTCAAGCCCGTATTCGGCAAAAATTCGCAAGATTCTTTTGTGGCTCAATCCTTGATTTCATCTGGTTTGACGCCCCAGAGTGCCGTTTTCGGGGCCCAACCCTTGTATCCCCCTGCATTGAGGTAGCACCAATCGGGGGTGCATTCGTCGAGCCGGGCAATGACGCCTGATTCCAGTTGGGCCACGACGGGGGTGTCTTGGGCGGCGCGGCTGTGCAGCGCGAGCATGTCTTCGTCGACGATCACGGTTCGCACGCCAGAGAGCAGCGAATAGTGCACCCAGCCGCCTTGCCCGTCGCGGTCGCGGATACGGCGCCAATGGCCGAATTCGGCGGTGATTTCTACGGGCATGTCTTTGCGTTTGAAAATCCAGTCGATGCGATGGGTCAGCGATGGGCCGCGACGCACATTGGCTTCGGCAGATTTGAGCGAAACGAAGCGCGGCAAAGGCAGATTGGTGACAGGGCCTTTTATTTCCTCGGCGCGCGCAGGGAGTGCGGTGATCACAATCAGGGCTGCCATAAGCTCCCGCAGCGCCAAAGAAG
>DOOI01000022.1:0-5520 GCA_003512825.1 Paracoccaceae bacterium
GTTAGCCCGCGATGCGGCTCTGTCTCATGACCGGGTTGCTGCGGAAAACTTCCAGCAACATGCCGAGCACTATCTGCGGATGTTGGCGGAGGCGCAAAAGGAAGCGGATCGGCACCGCGAAGAGCAGGACCGGATCAACCGGGACCGCCAAGCAGAGCGTGACCGTGACCGTGAGCGGGACCGCGAACGTGCGGCACGCCAAGAGCGCGAGAGCGGCGGCGCGCCGCAAGATCGCGAGAATGGCAGCCAGCAGCAAGGTGGCCAGCAGCAGGGCGGCCAGCATCAAGGTGGTCAGCAGCAAGGTGGTCAGCCGCAAGGTGGTCAACAAAACTACCGTGACCGGGAGAGAGATCGCGATCGCAACCGCAATCGCGACCATGAAACCGATCTGGCAGATGCCCCTCAGCCTGACGTGGTTGATCCGCGCGGCGTGAGTGGAGAGGAAAGCATTTTGGTGGAGACACCAGAGAGCCGACCGCTACAGGAAAAGCCTGCGCCCATCGCCTCAAATGACGGGCAAGCCGCAGAAAAGCCTAAAGCACCGCGTTCGCGGGGACCCCGTAAGCCCAAGGCAGAAAAGCCCGCAAGCGACGTGGTTGTATCCGAGCCGCCTGCGTCTGACGCGGCTGAATAACCCAAAGATTTTGGAACAGTTTTGAACCCCTGCATCTGAAAAGATGTGGGGGTTTTGCTTTGGTTGCATTCGCGCAGCACTCGGCGCAGTCTGGGCGAAACGGCAGGTGGGAGAGCAAAAGATGGCGTTAGGTTACAAGGACTTGTTGGCACGCGCGGATCAAGCGGTGGCCTCTGTGGAGAGTGACGTTGCACAGAGCACACGTGCGCGGGACGATGTGATATTTGTCGATATTCGCGACCCCAGAGAATTGGAGCGCGAGGGAATGATCCCCGGCGCGAAACATGCTCCACGCGGTATGTTGGAGTTTTGGATTGATCCAGACAGCCCCTATCACAAGCCTTGGTTGGCCGAAGGCAAAACCTATGTGTTTTATTGTGCTTCGGGGTGGCGCTCGCTTTTGGCAGCAGAGATTGCACAAGAGATGGGTTTGAAGGCAATGAGCCTTCGGGGTGGGTTTTCAGGCTGGAAGGCTGCGGGGCGCGAGGTTGAAGAGCGCAAGCCTGCCTCGTAAGGCGCAGCGCCTATTTGGCGGCCACAAGACGGGCCAGCGCGCAAAACCGTTCGAGATCGACGGTTTCTGCCCGGTCTGTGGGTTTGATCCCGGCAGCGATAAGCTTGTCTTCAATCTCGGGCACGAGCCCCTTTAAGGCGGCGCGTAGCATCTTGCGACGCTGATTGAATGCCATGGCAACAACACGTTCGAGAACCTTTGGATCGGCGGCAAAACGCGGTGATTCCAATGCTTTGAGATGCACAACGGCGCTGTGGACCTTGGGGGGCGGGGTGAAGGCTTCGGGGGGGAGTGTGAGCACGATGCGGGCGTCGCAGCGCCATTGGGCGAGGAGCGCAAGGCGGCCATAGGCTTTGTCTCCGGGGCGGGCCGTGATGCGCTCGGCGACTTCCTTTTGGAACATCAGGGTCAGGCTATCCCATACGGGTGGCCATTGAGCAGGGGTGAGCCAGCGGATCAAGAGCTCGGTGCCGACATTATAGGGAAGGTTCGCCACCACTTTGATCGGCGGTGTGAGATGCGCCAGCGGATCGACGTCGAGCGCATCTGCGTTGAGGGTCGTCAAGCGGCCGGGATAGGCGGCGCTGATCTTGGCCAAGGCGGGCAGGCAGCGAGAATCTTTTTCGATGGCAAGGACGTGTCGCGCGCCTTCGGCCAAGAGGCCACGCGTCAGACCACCCGGACCGGGGCCGACTTCGAGCACGTCTGCGCCTGACAAATCCCCCGCTGCACGGGCGATGCGCGCCGTGAGATTGAGGTCGAGCAGGAAGTTTTGCCCCAAAGCTTTTTTCGGCGCGATGCCATGGGCTTCGATGACGTCTTTCAGGGGGGGGAGGGAATCGATGCGGCTCATGGTTCTTGATGGCCGGAAAGGACCGCAGGGAGCAAGGATTAACCGAGCGTTCCGAATGGTTAACGCGGCGACGTGGCCAAAACGAATCGTCTGGTTTGCGTCTGGCTGGTGTCTGGCTTGCGTCATGACGTGGAGCGTGAAGCGAAACAGTTAATGCGCGTTTCGCATTCAGGCTCGATATGCGGACATTTGCGCCGCCATCTGCAAGGCATTGAGCGTGGAGGTCTCATCGGCGCGGCCTGTGCCGGCGATGTCGAATGCAGTGCCGTGATCGGGCGAGGTGCGGCGAAACGGCAGGCCCAGCGTGACATTGACGCCGCCTGCGAAATCGATGGTCTTGATCGGGATCAGGGCTTGGTCGTGATACATGCAGATCGCGGCATCATAACGTGCGCGCGCTGCGGGGTGGAACATCGTGTCGGCTGGCAGCGGCCCGGTGATGTTCATGCCAGTGGCGGCGAGCTTGGCGATCAAGGGCACGATGAAGGAGAGTTCTTCGGTGCCGATAGCGCCCCCTTCGCCCGCGTGCGGGTTGAGGCCAGCGATAGCAAGGCGGGGGGCGCTGATACCAAAGTCGCGGATCAACGCGGCATGGGTCAGGGTGATCGTGGTTGTCAGCAGTTCTGGTGTGAGGGCGCGGGGCACCTCGGCCAGGGGAATGTGGATGGTCGTGGGCACGACCCGCAGATCGGCGCAAGCGAGCATCATCACCACGTCGCGTTGGCCTGCGAGATGGGCGAGATATTCGGTATGACCGGGAAACGCGAAGCCTGCGCCGTCTTTGAGTGCTTTTTTGTGGATGGGCAGCGTGCAGAGCGCGGAGGCGGCGCCGGATTGGGTCAGCGCAACGGCACGGGCGATGACGGCGATGATCTGGGCCGCATGGGCGGGCTGCGGGAGGCCGGGCACGCGGGCACCGTCAAACGGGTGGTCGAGCACGGGTAAACCATGGGGCAGCGCAGCGGCGGCCTCGGTTGGGTGTGCAATCACGCGGTGCGGTGTGCCTGCGGGCAGATGGCGTGGGTCGCCGATAAGGAAGAACGGTGGGCATTCCGCCCGACGATGCCAGAGCTTGGCGGCAATCTCGACGCCAACCCCTGCGGGCTCGCCACAGGTGAGTGCAATTGGGGCTGGGCCTTGGCTCATTTCTCGATGATGCGTGCGTCGGCCCGAAGTTCGGCGAGATAGCCGTTGGACAGGCTTTCGAGGCGCTTGTTTTGCAATTGGGCGCGGATGCTTTCCCGCTCGGCATCTGCCGCAATTTCAAGCGTGCTGTCGCAGAGCATCAAAAAGACAAGGGTTTCGCCATTTGAGCGGGTGAGCGCGGTCGAGACTTCGTAGCGGTCCAGCTTGGCCAGTTCCAATGCGACGTCTTGGGGGATTTCACCGGGCTTTTTGGCACCGCGTTCGAGTTGCTCTTCGGGTTTGCCGATATTGATCCCGTAGAGGTCGTCGCAGGTGTCAACCTTGGCCTTGATCCGGGCCGCTTCGGCCAAACCACTTTCGCTGCGCCCACCGGGAATATAGAGGGCGGCATATTCGATACTTGCGTATTCTGGCGCGGACACCCCTGTTTCTTCGATGCCACGCAATTGAAAGAGCGCGATGGCCCCTTCGAGCGGAATGGGCTCGGTCACTTGACCGGGCGCAAGGCCCAGAATTGCGGGGCGCAGCGCGGGGGGCAGATTTGTGATGGGCATCCAATTCAGCCGACCGCCATTGCCTTGGGTTGCAGAGGCAGAGTAGCGACGTGCCGCAGAAGAGAAGGCTTCTGGAGAGGTGATCTGAACCAGTTCGGCAGCGCGGGCCTGAGCGGCAAGGGCCTCTTGCGGCGGGGCGGGCAAGATGATCTCGGACAAGAGAACCCGGACATCGGAGCCTGCTGTGGCGGATTGAATGGCCCGGTCAATGTCACGGTCACTGACTTGAACCTTGGGCGCAAAGCGGGCCTGGATCAGATTGCGCCAAGCAAGGCCTGCCTCCACGAAGGCACGGAAGCTTTCCGGAGCCACGCCGCCGCCACCGATTGCGCGCAGGAACTGCTCGGTGTCCATATTCACCCGACCTGCGAATTCGGCCATGCCGACTTCGACTTCATCGGGCGCAGGTTCAAAACCCAGCACTTGTGCTGCTTCTAGTTTCAGGCGCTCTTCGATCAACTGTTCGCGGGCAACCTTTGCAGGATCGCCGGGCGCGCGCAGCATGGTGAGCAATTTGGCGCGCTGGTCGATTTCGAAATTTGTGACGATCTTGTCGTTCACGATATATGCCGGGGAGAAGAGGCCTTGGGCCGTGGCCAGCCGGGGCACCAAGGCCAGAGCGGCAGTGGCGGCGATCAGCAGGGTGCGTACGGAGGGGCGCATGTCTGTCTCCCTTTCACAGTTAATGGCAGGTTCGTGTATAGCTTGCATCGCGCGTTTTTGCACTGAATCCGCCTAGTGACACGGTAAACCCGAAATCGGTGGAGGGTGCAACGATCGTTGATGCGGTGAAGCGGCGCGACGCCGATAAGTTGATCTCGACGCATTCGTTCCGGTAGATCAAGCCAAGGCCTGCTTCGGCGGTTTTGTCGGAGGCGACATCGTAGCGCCAATTGGTTTTGGCCGACCAATGCTGGCTCATGCGCCATGTGCCGTCGAGGGACCATTCGGAAATGTCGACAGGACGCGCTTCGGCGGCATCGGCGCCAAGCCAGACATAAGACGCGCCAAGGCTATAGGCCGGGCGGAGCCATGCAAGGCGGGCTTCGGCTTTGGAGCCGCCTTTCTTTGCGGGATCGATCAGGCTGCGGAGGGTGAAATCAATGCCGGACTGATGCTTGATTTGGCCTGCAAAGAGAATGTCGGAGTTTTTGCCGTTCAGGCCGGAGCTGATGGAAAAGTCGGGCTGAGATGCGGCGTGCAGCACTTGGCCGAAGCTGAGAGACGAGCGCCAGCCCAAGCTGTCTTGCCGGGTCCATGTTACGCCATAGGCAAGGCTGCGGCCACGTTCGCGGCGGTCGGCGGCCGGAAAGCGTGAGAGGCTCAGGAGGTTACCCTCATCGAATTCTACATGCGTGCTTTCTTCGTTTGGAATGGCCGAGTTTGCCCCCCCGGCCCAGCCAAGGAGCATCACGGGTTCGATGATATGGGTGGTGGTCGCGGTTTGGCGCATCAAGGGCCAGCGCAATTCGAGGGTGCCATAGGGGGCCGCCGAGGCGGTATGGTCGGGGGCGGTGGTATCTTGATCGAGCCAGATGCTGTCGAGGGCGAGGCCGATAGTGGAGGCGGCGACGATGCCCGGACCGAAAAGCGCGCTGTGACGCCACTCGGCGCTGGTATAGAGGCGATTGATATCGCGTCCAACGATGTCGATATCCGAGTAGCGGTAATGGCTGTGGTATTCGGTGGCGAGGCGGATTTCTCCGCCCAAGAGCGCCGGGAAGTAGCGTTGTTCATGCCGGACGTCGCCAACGATTGTTGGCATGGTGCTGTTATTTTCGGTGGCGCGCAGAGTTTGATACCCAATCAGACCTGCCCG
>DOOI01000022.1:5758-7912 GCA_003512825.1 Paracoccaceae bacterium
ACCTGCCCGGGTGTAGCTGTCGCGGGTTACACGGGACACGGCAAGTTCGCTGTCGAGGCGGTCTTTGGCGTTGAAGCTGTATTCGACAGGGTAAGCTTTGTCTGATGTGGCTTCGATGTCAAAATCGAGTTTCCACCCGCCCAAAAGATCGAAATGCCCGCCACCGTTGAGCCAAAGGCGGGTGTCGGCGGGCAGGATGCCATCGCGGCTGATGGCGCCATCAAAGTTGATTTCGCCGTTTGTGAAGGCCTGTCTGTATCGCCATTCCAGTGTCTTGGTATGGGTGGCGATGTAAGGGCGCAACGTGAGGTCGCGGTGGTCGCCTAATTTGAAGAAATAGGGCACGACCACCCCAAACCCGAGCGTGGAGTTCTGCCGCAGCTCCGGGATAAGAAAGCCCGAGGCCCGTTTCAGAGTTGGATCTGGCAGGCGCAGGCGGGGCACCCATAAGAGCGGCACATCCTTGACCAAAAGCGTGGCGTCTTCGAAATAGAGCTGCCGTTCGGTTTGATCATGCAGCACGCGGCGGGCCCGAATTTGCCAAAGAGGGGTGGCATCCGTGGCGCAGACCCGGCAGGAGGTGGCGGCCACTTGGGCAAGCTGGGTGTAGCGCCCGCCAACCCGGTCGAGGCTTTGCGCGGCCAATTGCAGTTGTTGGTCGAACACCATGCGCGCCCCGGTCAGCAGACCATTTTGCAGCGCGGCATCCAACTCGCCCGCATCGGCCAGCACGCTGACCTCTGTGCCATCTTGCAGCGTGAGCGGGCCTTCCAACGTGATCTTGTCGGTGGTGCGGTCATAGATCACGCGCAGGGCGGTCAGGCGGCGCTCGCCTTGGACAATCTCGACGCTGCCTGAGGCTATCAGGCGGTTGCGGCTTTCAATCTTGAGCGTGTCTGCAACCAATACGGTGGGCAGGTCTTCCGCCGTCTGAGCGCGCGACGCAATCGGCGCAGACAGCGCGGCAAGGCCCGCACAGAAGAGTGCCGCTTGCAGGATGCGTTTGAGAGGCGGGCGGCAAGGGGCCATCAGCCATCCTCCATATGTAGCAAAAGACCCAAGGCGAGCATGACCGAGGCAATCGGCGGCGCCCAAGCGGCCAGGAGAATTGGGATTTGGCCGTTTTCACCAAGAATTTGACTGAAATTCCGGATGTAATAGAGGGTGAAGCCCAAGAGCACAGCCGAGAGCACGGCAATCCCGGTGCGGCCAAATCGTGCATGGCGCATGGTAAAGGCAGAAGAGATCAACACCATCGCCGTGAGAAAGAGCGGGCGGGCAAGTTCCATATGCAGCCAGACGAGATGACGGCGCGCAGAGAACCCGGCCTCTTCGAGTTGGGCGATATAGTCGGAAAGCGCCCAGATTGAAATTGTCGAAGGGACGCCGAAACTGTCGCGAATGCGGTCTTGGGTGAGCGAGGTGGCGACCCGGATGAGGGGGTCGCGCACGACGTGAGATTCGGGGTTTTGACCCGACGAAAAATCCCAGATCTTGGCATCTTCCAGATCCCATCCGCCGTCGGCCAAAGTGGCGCGCTGCGCTTCGATGCGGCGCTGTGGTGTGCCGTCCGGGGCGAATGTCAGGAAGGTGACACCTTGGAGACGGGTTCCATTGGCATTGGCGCTATTGGCTCGGATCACGGTTTGACCGTCGCGGTCGCCTTGGCGCAGCCAAAGGCCCTCGCTGGAGAGCGAGAGCACATCAGCCCCGCCGGATCGGTAGCGCTCGTAGAGAATTTCGTAGCGTTTGGAGGTGGCGGCAACGAGTGGGTTCAGCACGCCCACCGTCAAGACCCCGATCAAAAGCGAGACGATAACGGGCGCCATCAAGGTGCGGAGGCCAGAGCGGCCAACGGCGCGCGCCACCACCAGTTCAGAAGAGCGCGCGAGATTGAGGAAAAGCGAGACCGTCGCAAGGATCATCACCAAGGGCATCACGTTATAGATACCTTGTGGCGCGTTCAGCAGCGTGAGCCCCACGATTTCAGAAAAGCTGGTATCGGCTGAAAACCGACGCACCTGCTCGACGAGATCGATCAGCGCCATCAAGAGCACGAAAACCGTGAAGAGGCCAAGGAACACAGTCGCAAAGCGGCGCGCGAAATAAAAGTGCATCGTCATGCCGCGGCCTCGCTGGTTTCGGCCCTATACC
>DOOI01000197.1:0-9107 GCA_003512825.1 Paracoccaceae bacterium
GGGGCTTTAACATTCGACTTGTGACTTTACGTCATGACGCAAACCAGACGCGACCCATACGTAAATCATACATTGGATTTTGTGGGTTTCCCCCGTTTTAACCATGATTCTCAGGCTTTTACGCCGCTTTCTCTTGCAGCCCCGAATGGCTCGGTCATACCTTTCCCCAAACCGCGAGGGAGTCACCCGATGTTTCAATCTTTCACCGAGTCCGCCCGCCCCGAACAAGGCCCGGCCCGCCTCACCGCGCTGCGCGCCGTAATGGCCAAACAGGGCTTTTCCGGCTTCCTGATCCCCCGTGCTGATGCCCACCAAGGCGAGTATGTCGCCCCACATGATGAACGTTTACAGTGGCTTACCGGGTTCACTGGCTCTGCTGGCTTTTGTGCCGCGTTGCTCGACCGGGCCGGCGTGTTCATCGATGGCCGCTACCGCACGCAGGTGAAAGGCCAAGTCGCTCTAAGCCATTTCACCCCGGTGCCATGGCCCGAAATCAAGCTCGGCCCTTGGCTGGCCGACGCGCTCTCACAAGGGGGCCGCGTGGCCTATGACCCTTGGCTTCACACGCCCGACCAAATCACCGAGGCTGAAAAAGCGCTTGAGAACAGTGGCATAACGCTAGAACCCAGCGAAAATCTCGTCGACGCCATCTGGCCCGACCAGCCCGCCCCTCCTATGGGCGCGGTCAGCGTGTATCCCGAGGATTTGGCAGGCGAAACCCACGCCTCCAAACGTGCCCGCTTGGCCAAAACCCTGCGGTCCTTGGGTCAAAAGTCCATGGTTATCACCTTGCCAGATTGCCTTGCGTGGCTGTTGAACATCCGCGGCTCGGACATCGCCAAAAACCCCCTGCCCCACGGTTTCGCAATCTTGTATGACACGGGCCACCTTAGCCTCTTCATGCCCGCCGAAAAGCTCTCTGCTGCCCTCCGCACACATCTCGGCCCAGAGATTACGCCGCGCCCCCCCGAGGCCTTTGTTCCGGCATTGCACAGCCTCCTAGGCCCCGTCCGCGTCGATACCAATAGCGCGCCAATGAAAGTGGTTCTCGAACTCCAGGAGGCCAGCGTGCCATGGGTCGCAGGCCAAGATCTTTGCCTTCTTCCCAAAGCCACCAAAACCACCGCCGAGATCGCGGCCACCCGCGAAGCCCACCTGCGCGACGGCGCTGCGATGTGTGAGTTTCTCACATGGTTCGATGCCCAACCTATTGGATCCTTGAGTGAAATCGACGTTGTCACCACGCTCGAAGGTTACCGCCGCGCCACAAACGCGCTTCTCGATATTTCCTTCGACACGATCGCAGGCACAGGCGAACACGGCGCGATCATGCATTACCGCGTGACCGAAACGAGCAACAAACGTCTTGAGGACGGCCATCTGATTGTCGTGGATTCCGGAGGCCAATATATCGATGGCACCACGGACATCACCCGCACCCTCCCCGTCGGCACGCCCTCGCACGAGGCGCGCACCCAATTCACCCGCGTTCTGCAAGGCATGATTGCCATCTCGCGTCTGCGCTTTCCCAAGGGCCTTGCCGGGCGCGATATTGACGCCATCGCTCGCTTTCCGCTCTGGACCGCGGGGCAAGATTTCGATCATGGCACCGGACATGGCGTCGGGGTCTATCTATGCGTCCATGAAGGCCCGCAGCGTATTAGCCGCGTCTCCGAACTGCCCCTTCAGCCCGGTATGATCCTCTCCAACGAGCCGGGCTATTACCGCGAAGGCGCCTTTGGCATCCGCATTGAAAACCTGATCGTGGTCGAGGATTCAAACCCGCCGATCGGCGCCGATGATCGGCGCATGTACGGCTTTGAAACCCTCACCTATGTGCCGATTGACCTGCGCTTGATCCGCCCCGAGATGCTCGGTCCGCTCGAGAAAGAATGGATTAACCACTATCATGGAGTCTGCCGCGACAGAATCGGCCCTCGTCTCAGCGACGAAGCACGTGTATGGCTAGAACAGGCGACCCGTCCAATTTAACGGTCTGTCATTAATGCCGACCATTGGGTTGGAGTTTTACGGGGAAGCATCATGTCTGAATATATCAAAATCCGCAAAGCACAGGGCACATGGGTTGTGCGTGCCGGAGGGGCCGTCTTGGGCGAAAGCCGCAATGCACTGGAACTGAGCGAAGGCGACATGCCCTTCGTGATCTATTTTCCGCGCGAAGACATCGCCACCGCCTTCCTTGACGCCAGCGCACAGCGCACCACCTGCCCGCACAAAGGTGTCGCAAGCTATTATTCCATTGTCACCAAGAGCACGACTTTGGAAAATGCGGCTTGGTCTTACGAGGCCCCCAAAGCAGGCATGGAACAGATCAAGGATCACCTCGCCTTCTATGCCACTGACAAAGTGACCATCGAGCGGGTCTAACGCTAACTGTGCTCTTCTGCTGCCGTGGCAGCTAGGGCTCTATTATACGTCTTGAGCGCATCCACATGAAAGAGTGCGCCCAAAATCTGGGTTTCGCCCTCGATCAGCCCTGTGACAGGCAAAAAGGGCGAACCCGCTTTTTCAAAGAGCGGCATCGCCGCCTCAAGCGTTGCGTTGAAATCTATCGCCACACCATCTTCCACCATTTCGGCCAGCCGTTCCGGCGCTGCGGCGCCGGGATCACCGTGTCTTCGCATCAGTGTCCCAACGCGGAACATACCCAGCAGATAGGCCTGCGGCCCTGCCGCAACATGCACGCCGCGCCGCTCCAATTGGGTTAGAAAGAAGGATCGATCAACCAGCCGCGACGCCAAAGCGGTCGACATCGACACCGCCACCATCACCGCCAAACCAGTCTGCCAGTCCCCGGTCATCTCAAAAACGATAAGCGTGGTCGAAATCGGCGCGCCCAAGACCGCCGCAGCCACCGCGCCCATTCCCGCCAAGGCATAAAGCGTGTAAGACCCTGAAACTGTGGGGAAAAAACCAGTTGCGATCATGCCAAAAGCCAGCCCTGTCAGCGCACCGATCATGAGCGACGGCGAGAAAATCCCGCCCCCCATCCGCCCGCCAAAAGTAATCGCCACAGCCAAGGCCTTTACCAGCACAAACACCAGCGCCTCATGCATCAACAACCGTCCCGTCAGGGCCGCCGAAGTCGTTTCATATCCCACACCGATGATATGCGGAAAGGCCAGCGCCAAACAGCCCAGCAATGCCCCAGCCACGGCGGGGCGCAACCAGCGTGGCAAGCCCGTGCGTGCTTGCACCCAATTGCCCCAGTCCTCCGCCAAGAAAACTGCCCGCATCAATGCCGTCGCGACCAAACCACAGGTAAGTCCCAACAAGATAAATGCCGGTAATTCCACGTAAAATCTCAGTGCAGTTGTAGAGGTCAGCACAAATTCCGTGACATCGCCAAAGGCCAAGCGACTGATCACCGTGCCCGCAACCGCTGCAATCACGATCGGTGCGAAAGCATGAACCGCGAAATGTCGCAGCACCACCTCCAACGCAAAAAGCGCGCCGGCGATAGGGGCGTTAAAGCTGGCCGAAACCGCGGCTGCCACGGCACAGCCCAACAGGTCACGCCCTGTGATTCCATCCGCATGAATGCGGTTGCTAATCCACGAAGAAATCACACCCGCCAAGTGCACGACAGGCCCCTCGCGGCCACTCGATCCCCCCGTGCCGAGCGTGATCAACGATGCCGCTGCCGAGGCGACCCCCGCCTTGATCTCAACGCGACCGTTCTCTGTTGCCGCGCCCTCAATCACATCGGCAACCGCCCGCGCCCGGCCATCAGGCGTGTACCGGTTCAAGATCACCCCAACCGCCAAGCCGCCCAGGGTCGGGATCAGCACCAGCCAATACCATGGCAAGGTCTCGGCAAAGGAATGCAGCCGCATCGGGTCACGCGCGCCATAGGCCAGCATTTCTAGTGCATTGATACCCTTGCGGAATAAAAGCGCCGCAAGCCCCGCTGCAACACCGATCGTCAGTGCGATGAGCCAAAACTGGATCTGTGTCGGCCCCTTGCGGCGCAACGCACGCAGCACTTGCAAGACCCAGACGACAAGCGCGCTTATCGCGTCCCGCAGGATCCCCTGCATCCGTGCCAGCATTGTCCCGCTCTCCCTCGCGTCCCTGCCCTCAGCCCGTGCTTAAGCCAGTTTTGCAGCCCCTCCAAGGCTTGTCCTCACCGCGATGCCGACAGCAGCGCCCGCGCTGCGCCCCGGGCCTCATCGGTAATCCTGTCCCCTGCCACCATGCGTGCGATCTCATCCACCCGCGCCGCATCGGCCAAAGGCACCACGGTTGAAAGCGTCATCTCGCCCTCAACCCGCTTCTCCACCCGCCAATGATACGCGCCCAAAGCAGCCACCTGCGGGCTATGCGTAACCACCAACACCTGCCCACCCTCAGCCAAAGAGGCCAACCGCCTCCCCACCGCATCCGCCGTCGCCCCGCCGACACCACGGTCGATCTCATCAAAAATCAAGGTGCGCGCACCGCGCGTCTCACTCAGGCAGACTTTCAACGCCAGCATGAAACGGCTCAGTTCCCCCCCCGACGCGATCTTGCCCAGCGGGCCTGCTGGGGCACCGGGATTGGTCGCAACGGTAAACTCCACGGCATCCACGCCGTCCGCCGAAGGGTCTTCTGGTGTCACCGCAGTGGCAAATCGCGCGCGCTCCATTTTCAAAGGGGCAAGTTCTTGCGAAACAGCCTGATCGAGCCGCGCAGCCGCATCGCGTCGGGCTTGGCTCAATTCTTCTGCAACTCTGCGGTAGGCCTCTTCGGATTGCCCCAAGACCTTCTGTAAATCGGCAATATTTCCAGCCCCGGCATCCAAAGCCTTTAGCCTTTTGCCCAATTCATCCGCAAAATCCGCCAAATCATCCGGCGCTACACTATGCTTGCGCGCAAGCCCTCGAATGGCAAAAAGCCGCTCCTCGGTGCGCTCAAGATCGAATGGATCAAATTCCATTGCCTCCAAAGCCGCCTCAACTCCGGCTTGCGCTTCTGAAAGCGCGTCAAACGCCCGCGTCAGCGCCTCCATCGGCGCCTCAAGCCTGCCCTCTGCTTGATCGGCAACACCGTCAAGCCAGCGCACCGCGTCGCTCATCGCCCCTTCGGCCGCATCAGGCCCCAGCAGCGCCAAGGCCCGTGCTACATCCCCGCGGATCCGCACGCCCGACTGCATCATGCGCCGCGTCACGTCCAGACTTGCTTCTTCACCGGGCTCAGGCGCAAGCTTGTCAAGTTCAGCAACGGCATGGCGCAAAAAGCTTTCTTCGGCCTTTGCCTTCTCCAGCGCCGCCTCGGCAACCCCAAGAGCGCGCTTGGCAGCTTGTCGCTGGCTCCACGCTGCACTCACCGCCTGACAAAGCGACGCATGGTCGGCAAATTGATCGAGAATGGCGCGGTGGCCCTTAGGATCCAGAAATCCCCGGTCGTCATGCTGACCATGCAGCTCTACCAAAGTCTCTGATACTGCGCGCAGCACCTCACCAGATGCGCGCCGATCGTTGATCCATGCAGTCTTGCGACCATCAGACGTGTTGACCCGACGCAAGATCAACTCATCCTCGCAAGGCACCCCGGCTTCTGTCAAAATCTGACGCGCCAAATGCCCCTGCGGCAAATCAAAAACGGCGACCACTTCACCCTGCTGCGCGCCCTGGCGCACCAACTCAGCACGACCACGCCACCCAAGAACAAAGCCTAAGCTATCCAATAAAATGGATTTTCCAGCACCCGTCTCGCCCGTCAACACATTCAGACCAGGCTGAAACGCCAAATCCAAACGGTCGATCAGCAACATGTCGCGTATTTCGAGCGTTCGAAGCATAATATGTTACCGACAGAGCCCAGATGCCCACCGGACGATCAGAGCCATTGCCCCTTGATCGTCTGGCGATAGATTTTCCGTAGCCAACTATCCCCTGCGGCTTCAAGCTCCAGCCCCCGCCCATTCAGCAGCTTGAAGCTATCTTCATACCAATCGCTGGACCGGAAGTTGTGTCCCAATATGGCCCCAGCGGTCTGAGCTTCGTCAGTCAGCCCAAGAGACAGATAGGCCTCTACCAAGCGGTGCAATGCCTCTGGCGTGTGGCTCGTGGTTTGGAAATCCTCCACCACAGCGCGGAAGCGATTGATTGCTGCCGTATAATGCTCATGGCGCAGATAATACCGACCGATTTCCATTTCCTTGGCCGCCAAATGATCAAAGGCGAGGTCAAACTTCAACACCGCAGAGCGCGCATATTCGCTTTCGGGGTAACGCTCTATCACCGTACGAAGGGCTTGCAGGGCTTGGAACGTCAGACCCTGATCGCGCCCAACTTCGTCAATCTGATCATAATAGCTCAGAGCCAGTAAATATTGTGCATAGGCAGCATCGTCATCCAATGGATAGAAGTCGATGTAGCGCTGTGCCGCGGCTCGGCTGTTGGGGTAATCTTTTGCCTGATGATAGGCATAAGCCTGCATGATCAAGGCCCGTTTGGTCCAGTCTGAATAGGGATAGAGCCGCTCTATCTCAGAGAAATAAAACGCCGCATCTTCAGAGCGATTTCGGTTCAGCTCAAACTCACCACGACCAAAAATATTTTCGGCAGAGTAATTCTCCATAGGCTCGCCAGATTGGCGCGGGTCTTTGCTATTTCCGCACCCAATGAGCGTCAGCGCCACGAGGCCGCCCGCTACAAGCCGCGTCAGGGATCGTTTACCCGTCATGCCTGTTCCCACCTTAAATCATTGCCCAATTCGACTAGCGAATTGGCCCGGTTGCAAGCGGTCTAGCACAGAAAAATGCGGGGCAAAACGGCTTTGGCACAAATTCTTGCGGTAGAGTTGCTCACAAACGCATCATGCAACGCGCGGCAATTCTCCAGCATGTACACCAGCCCCTGGAAGCGTCGCAGAGAGAGGCCCGACGCATTCGATCATGCGGAACGCCGTCGGGTCAGAAAAGAGGGCGCGCAAAAGATCATTGGTCAAAGCATGTCCCGCGCGATGCCCGGTGTAATGGCCCAGCAACGGCCCGCCAGCGAGCGCAAGATCGCCAAGCGCGTCGAGCATCTTGTGGCGCACCGCCTCATCTTGGTGACGCAAACCACCCGGCGACAACACCGCATCGCCATCAACAACCACAGCATTTTCCAAAGTGCCGCCCAATGCCAACCCCTGCGCGCGCATCGCATCTACATCTGCCTTGCGGCAGAAGGTGCGACTGTCGCAGAGTTCGCGCACGAAGCTGCCATTGGCCATGTTGAGGCCTTTGGTCTGGACGCCGATCGCCTTGTCTTCGAATTCGATGTGAAAATCGATCTTGAACCCCTCACCCGGCTCTATCCGAGCAAAGGCGTCACCACGCCGAACTTCCACGGGCTTGAGCACCTCAAAAGCCCTGATCGGCGCTTGCAAGGGACGAAGGCCCACCTTGAGAATGGACCGAACATATTCAATGGAAGAGCCATCCAAAATCGGCACTTCCGGTCCATCCAACTCGATCATCGCATTATGGACGCCACATCCCGCCAAAGCCGCCATGATATGCTCAACTGTCGACACAGATACACCATCAGCGTTTTCCAACCGGGTGCACAGCGGGGATTGGTTCACAACACTCCACTTGGCGGGAATGAGGCAATCCTTTCCCTGAATGTCGGTCCGGCGAAACCAGATGCCGAATTCCCCAGACGCGGGCCCCACCGTCATCACCGCAGGTGCACCCGAGTGCAAACCTACGCCTGTGAAGCTGATGGAAGATTTCAAAGTCGTCTGCAAAGTGATCTCTCAAGCCTTACGCGCACGCGGCGCTCTTGAGCGAGAGGTAATGATTGCCCATGGCAGTCACAACTCACAGTTTGCAACGCAATGTTACACCGCAAAGTCAGATGGGCGGAGCCTTGCCAAATCCGCAGATCGAGGGCGCTAACCCTCTGAATCAAATAGAAAAGAGCCGCAAAAAAGCGGCTCTTTCATTGTAATTTTGTGAACTTAGATCAGTTTGCCTGACGCCGCAGGAAGGCGGGAATTTCAATCCGCTCTTGGTCTGGCGAGGACTCGGCGCGCGGCTTTGCAGCGGCTTGAGGCTGGCTTTGAGCGCTCTGCGTGCGGACCTGTGGCTGCTGACGTGCGGCTTGAGGCGCTGCCGCATCAGGACCATTCCCTGTCATCCGATTGATCAGCGAGTTGATGCCAAACCGCGGGCGCTCGGCCTCAGGTTGAGGCGCGGGACGCTGCGCGATCGGGGCCTGCTGACCTGCCAAGGCATTGCGCTGCGCCGCGGCTTGCACGCGCTGGACGGTTTCTGCGGACGGCGTGCCGGCTGCGGGCCGGGTCGGCGCCACAAAGGTTTCCTCGGCGCGCGGCTGGAACTGCGGCGCGGCGGGCTTGTAAGCTGGGGGCGGCAAGTCACCCGATGCTTCATTCGCATAATCGTCGTCGAAGATATCCTCGGCCTGCTCTTCGGCTGCCGCGCGACGCACATCGAACTCTTCGTCAAAAAGCGAAGGCTCCTTGGCCGCAACGGGGCTTTGGGCGTGGGCCGCAGAGACTGAGGTGACGGAAAGTTGCGACGGTGTCGCCGCCTTCGGGGCCTCGGCCGCAACGGTCTGTGTCAGCGGCTGCGCCATGGAGCGTCTTGCAACAGGAAGGTCCATCTTGACCTCGGCAGCATCGATGCCTGTGGCCACGACGGAAACGCGCATTGCGCCTTGCAAGCTGTCATCCATGGTGGAACCGACGATGATATTCGCATCTGGATCCACTTCTTCACGAATCCGGTTTGCCGCTTCGTCGAGTTCAAAGAGCGTGAGGTCGCTGCCGCCTGTGATGTTGATCAGGACGCCCCGCGCACCTTTGAGCGAAATCTCGTCGAGCAGCGGGTTGGCGATGGCTTTTTCTGCAGCTTGGATCGCGCGATCTTCGCCCGAGGCTTCGCCTGTGCCCATCATAGCCTTGCCCATCTCGTCCATCACCGAACGCACGTCGGCGAAGTCGAGGTTGATCATGCCAGGGCGGACCATGAGATCTGTCACACCCTTAACACCTTGATACAAAACGTCATCCGCCATGGCGAATGCTTCGGTAAAGGTGGTTTTTTCGTTGGCCAGACGGAAGAGGTTCTGGTTCGGAATGATGATCAG
>DOOI01000197.1:9379-9539 GCA_003512825.1 Paracoccaceae bacterium
GTTCTGGTTCGGAATGATGATCAGAGTGTCGACGACTTTCTGGAGGCTTTCAACGCCCTCCTCAGCCTGACGCATCCGCTTTGCGCCTTCGAACTGAAATGGCTTGGTGACCACACCGACGGTCAGCACACCCAGTTCGCGGGCCGCTTGGGCGATGATC
>DOOI01000197.1:9801-10026 GCA_003512825.1 Paracoccaceae bacterium
CGCGGGCCGCTTGGGCGATGATCGGGGCCGCGCCTGTTCCGGTGCCGCCCCCCATTCCTGCGGTGATGAAGCACATATGTGCGCCCGCAAGGTGGTCAACGATTTGCTCGATGCTTTCCTCGGCTGCAGCAGCGCCGACGCTGGCTTTGGCGCCTGCGCCCAACCCTTCGGTAACTTTGACGCCCAACTGGATCCGGTTTTCTGCGCGGCTTTGCGCCAGCGCCT
>DOOI01000172.1 GCA_003512825.1 Paracoccaceae bacterium
GGCCACAAATGTTCAGGATGGAATAGCCGAACCCCGACGCCACCAATCCCCGCAAAACGGATGAGGATTTTGTGCGATGCACCACCTGCGGCGAAAGATCATGATCGGCAAAAACTTTGCGAAAATAGCTCTCCGTCGTCGGTAAATCCAACAGCACCATCGGCAAAGGTGCCAGATCATGCAATGTAACAGACGCCTGTGCAGCCAAGGGACTGTCCTCCGCGAGGACGGCCCAAGGCCGAGCCACGAACAGGGGATCGAAGGCCATGCCTTCCGGCACCGTGCGCCGATAGGTGAGCGCCAGATCAATGGCCCCCGATTGCAGCCGCGCCACCATTGCTTCAAAATCACCCTCTTTGAGATCGACGCGAATGCCCGGATGCAGCGCCGAAAGCCGCTTGAGAAGGCGCGGCAGCACATAGGGCGCTGTCGGGGCATAGCATCCCATATGCAGCATGCCCGCCGGATCACCGAGCACCGACATAAGGTCTGCCTCAAAAATTCGCGATTGTTCCAAGAATTGGGCAATGCGCGCACCAACAAGTCGCCCCGATTCGGTTGCGGTCAGCCCCTTCGCAGGCACCCGACGAAACAATTCGCCCCCCACCGACTGCTCCACCGCATCAATCGCAGCCGTGATCGAACTCTGCGATATATGCATTTCCGTCGCCGCCGCTGCGATCGACCCAGTTCGCAAGGCGGCATCGAAATAGCGCAGCTGTTTGAGCGTGACGTTCACGACATTCCCTCAAAACTTGTGTGTTTCCCAGACAGTAAATCTATTTTATCGATCCGCATAGCTCGTTTACCTCTTTAGGAAACAGGGAGGCCCCCATGCGCCAGAACGCCGATCAGATCACCGTCTTCAAAGCCCGCACCATCCTCACCATGGACCCAAACCGTCCCGAGGCCACCCATGTGGCGGTCAAAAATGGCCATATCCTTGCCGTGGGCGGGGCAGATTGCGCCGATCAATGGGGGACGGTGACCCATGATGAGCGCTTTGCCGATCAGGTGCTCATGCCCGGCCTCATCGAAGGTCACGCGCATATGATGGCCGGAATCATCTGGAATTTCTTTTATGCAGGCTTCCACGACCGCATGGACCCAAAAGGCAAATGGTGGAAAGGCAAACCTGACCTCGCCACTGTCGTGGCCGACCTCAAGGACATCGAGAAAACCCTCCCCGAAGGCGCTCCGCTGGTCGGCTGGGGCCTCGATCCGATTTTCTTCACAGGCGAACGGCTGAGCAAAAAACATCTCGATGCGATCTCCACCACCCGGCCCGTCGTGATCATGTATGCGAACTTCCACCTGATGGGCGTGAATTCCAAAGCCCTCGAGATGGTCGGGTATGACCGACACACCAATGCCGAAGGCGTGGTCAAAGGCGCCGATGGCACTCCCACGGGCGAGCTGCAAGAAATGGCGGCGATGTTCCCGCTGATGCGTCGCTGCGGCATCGACTTCCGTCAAATGACCAAAACCGAAGACGCCATCCGCACCTATGCCGAAGTGTGCCGCCGCACAGGTGTGACCACCGCCACGGATCTCTACGCGCAACTCGAAGACGAAGACGTCGCCAGATTGCTCAAGGTGACGAGCGAAAAAAGCTTCCCCATCCGTCTGGTGCCCGCACTCGGCGTGGCCGGAACCAACCCGGCAGAAAGCGCAGAACTGGCCCTGCGGTATAAAGCAAAATCAACCGAACGGCTCCGCCTTGGCTCCGTCAAACTGATGACCGACGGATCCATCCAAGGCTGGACCGCGCGGGTAAAATGGCCGGGCTATGTGGGTGGGCAACCCAATGGCATCTGGAACATGTCGCCCGAAGAAATCCACGCAATGGTCGATGCCATGCAAGCTGCTGGCGTCCAGATGAACATTCACACCAATGGCGACGAAGCCAGCGCTGTCACCCTCGAAGCCATCGCCCGCGCCGCCCGCCGCCACCCTTGGCGCGACGCCCGCCATATCTTGCAACACGCGCAAATGATGGGCGTAGACCAATTCGAGCGCTGCCGCGACCTCGGGGTCTGCGTCAATATTTTCTCAAATCATATTTGGTATTACGGCGACCAGCATGCAGCGCTTACCATTGGCGATGATCGTGCCCAGCGGATGGATGCGCTGCGCTCCGCGCTTGATAGCGGCGTGCACGCCACCATTCATTCCGATGCGCCCGTCACGCCGCTCAATCCGCTGTTTACCGCATGGTGCGCGGTCAACCGCCAAACCATGTCTGGCCGCACTCTGGGCGACGCCCAACGCGTCAGTGTCATGGAGGCGCTTCATGCCATCACCCTTGGTGCCGCGTATACCATGCATATGGACAGCGAAATTGGCTCGATCGAAACCGGCAAGCGCGCCGACTTTGCAGTTCTGGGGGACAACCCCCTTGCTGTTGACCCCACCGCTCTAAAGGATATCCCTGTTCTCGGAACCATCCTCGGAGGAGAGGTGCATTTGGCATGAGCTTGCCCAGACTACCCCTGACCGTGCTGGGAGGCTATCTCGGCGCGGGCAAGACCACGTTGCTCAACCGCTTGCTGTCCGAAGATCATGGCCAACGCATCTTGGTCATGGTCAATGACTTCGGCGCGATCAACATCGACGCCAGTCTGATTGCGGCCGCTTCCAGCGACACACTGACGCTGTCAAATGGCTGCGTCTGCTGCACAATGGGCGCAGACCTCTTTATGGCTATGGGCGACGCCCTCGACCGCCGCCCCCGGCCCGATCATCTGGTTATCGAAGCGTCCGGCGTGGCAGATCCCGCCAAGATCGCCGACGCCGCCCGCACCGAGCCTGAAATGAGCTATGGTGGCATTGCTGTCGTCGTCGATGCGCTGAACTGGCCCGCTCTGGCCGATGACCCGCTGATCGGCGCACAGTTACAAGATCAGGTTCGCGTGGCAGATATGCTTTTGGTGTCAAAAACCGACGGCACGATTGCCGATGGCTTGGCGCAACGCCTAACCGCCCTCACACCCGCGCCGCAGATTGATCTCAGCATGGCCCCGGAAGTTGCTCCCTTGCTGCTCTCTGGCATCCTTCCGCGCCCGGCCTCCCCCAAAACCGCCCCACACCCCGCCTATGTGGGCTGGAGCCACGACAGCGACCAGCGCTTCTCGCGCGCCAGCCTTTTTGAGAAACTGACCCAAGCGCCCGCAAACCTCTACCGCATCAAGGGGCGCGTCCTCGGCCTTGACGCACCGGGCTGGGAAATTCACCGCGTCGGCACCCAAGTCGATATCAAGCGCTGCGAAACACCCCTCACCAAGCT
>DOOI01000103.1:0-8146 GCA_003512825.1 Paracoccaceae bacterium
GTCAGCACGCAAACCATACGTAAATCATACGCAAATCATACCTGTTGCGCGGCCCGGCTGGCTCCCCATGAGGGCTTCCCAAATTGCCAAGCGCGTGCCAAGATTTACACATGAAAACAAACCCTTCCTCCCGCTTCGCCTTTGGCGCCATGCAATTCGGCGGTACTGCCTCCGCCGAGGATGCCCGCGCCATGTATCACGCCTGCCGCGCCGCCGGTGTCGCCCACTTCGATACAGCCTACGCTTATACTGGCGGCGCCTCAGAACGCCTCTTGGGTGCGCTGATCCGGCCTGAACGAGAGGCAATTTTCCTTGCAACAAAAGCAGGGTATGAGGGGGGATCGTCTCGCGCTAATATCCTGACAACATTCGATGAAAGCCGCCAGCGCCTTGGTTGCGACCATGTTGATCTGCTCTATTTGCACCGCTGGGACGACACCACAGCCCTGGAAGAAACCTTCGAGACCTTGGCAGAGCTGCAACAGCAAAAACTTATCGGCCACATCGGCGTATCGAATTTCGCGGCGTGGCAGGTGATGAAGGCCCAATCCGTTGCCCAAAGCCTTGGCACCCGCATCGATTTCATTCAGCCAATGTATAATTTGGTCAAACGCCAAGTCGAAGTCGAGATCTTGCCAATGTGCCAGTCCGAGGCGATAATTCCATGTACTTACAGCCCCTTAGGTGGTGGGTTGCTGACCGGAAAATACAGTTCTGACACCAGCCAAGGCCGCCTTGTCACCGATACGCGCTATGCCGCGCGCTACGGCCTGCCCGAAATGCATGCCGCCGCCACCCGTCTCAATGCTCTGGCCGCCGCGTTGAACACCCATCCCGCCACCCTCGCCGCCGCATGGGTCGCCGCCCATCCCGCCCATCCCGTGCCCATCCTCTCCGCCCGTTCCGCCGCTCAACTGGCACCGTCTCTCGCGGCGATCACCTTTGATTTAACCAATGAAATCAAAGCTGAACTCGACGCGATCTATCCCGCCCCGCCGCCTGCCACAGACCGGATCGAGGAGGCCTGATGCCCCGCCGTCTCTCCCTCCCCGATACCGCCTCCGTCGCGATACCCGGCCCAGATGGCCGCCTCTTCGCGCCCTCCGCCCAGCGCAACGTCGACGCTATCGGAGACCTGCTCGCAGCCCACCTCATCCCGCATGCCCGTATGCTCGAAATCGCAGCAGGCACAGGCGAGCACGCCGTGGCCTTCGCCACGCGCTTTCCGACAAACCCTTGGTTTCCCACAGATATCGACGATGCGCGCCTTGCCTCCATTGCCGCACATCGCGACCACACCCCGGCACCCAACCTCGCGCCGCCCAGCAAACTCGACGCCACCAGCCCCGGCTGGGGGAGCACGCTGCAAACCGACGCGATCCTTGTGGTCAATCTTCTCCACCTCATTTCTCAATCCGAAGCCATGACCCTTCTCCAAAACGCCGCACAGGCCCTCGCCCCCGGCGGCCTCCTCTTCCTCTACGGCCCCTTCCTGCGCGATGGCGAAACCACCTCCGAGGGCGACGCCAGCTTCCACGCCTCCCTCACCGCGCAAGACCCAGAAATCGGCTACAAAGACGATTGGGATGTGATCGATTGGATCCACACCAATTGGCTTACGCTGGTGCAAGTCGTTGAAATGCCCGCCAACAATCTGGCCTTCATCGCACGCAAAGCCTGATCTGGATCAAAGCTCGCATCGGCCTGCCACGGCATAACCGCTCCAAATACATTCAAGGAGCCATATATGTCTTGGAACGAAACACTCACCGACACCCGTAACCGCCTGCGCGTGCTCTATAAATCTATCCCCGAAGTGACCAAAGGTTTCGGGGCGCTGTCGAAAGCGGTCAAGGAAGGCGGCGTGCTCGACTTCAAGACCAAGGAATATATCGCGCTCGGCATCGCCGTCGCCATCCGGTGCGAAGCCTGTATCGCGCTCCATGTCGAAGCCTTGGTCAAGGCGGGATGCACGCGTGAAGAACTGGCAGATGTGTTGGCTATGACGGTGCAAATGGGCGGCGGTCCGGCCACGATGTATGCGGGCAAAGCCATGGAATGTTTTGACGAATTGGTGGCATCCCAAATGTAAACCAATAGGCCGACCTTTTGCCCCCCTGATCCGAATAGTTCAGGCCTCTGCCGATGTTACCCGAAGGGGCGATGCCGTCGTCAAACCGGGCTTCCCGCCCCAAAACCACAGCCCCCATTCCACTGGCCACCTGCCATTCACGCATCGTGAATGGCAAGGTCGGGGCATCCACGCAATACAATCGTCTGCTCACGCAAACGCGCTGGCCATCCAGCACGTCACGGGACACTCAAAAGGCATCACACAGCAATCAGCCGAGGTTTCCCGATGTTCACCGCCATCCTCTCCGCCATCCCCCTGTGGGTCTTTCCGCTGCTTTTTGGCCTGATCTGGCTGGGCACACGCGCCGCCCGTGACCGCACGGTATCGCCTTGGCTGGTCTATACATTGCCGCTGCTGGGTCTGCTGTCACTTTTCCGCGCCCTGGGGCTGACCGAGGCCAACATTGCGCTCATAGCGCTTTTCGTCAGCTATCTGGCAGGAACGGGGCTTGGCTACCGGATGCAGCCGCGTTGGATCGTGGCGCGCAGCGCAGGCCGGGTGCACTTGCGCGGCGAATGGGTGACAATGACGACGATCCTTGGCCTTTTCACCCTGAACTTCGCCACAGGTATGACGCAGGGCATGGCGCCCGCACTGGCCGATGGGGCCGGATTTGCCGTGGGGTTCGGCACGCTGGCTGGCCTGATGTCGGGCAGTCTGCTGGGCCGTGCCCTGCGCGTCGCGCACTGGCCTGTCACGGCAGACTGAGCCGCAAAACGCAATCGAGCCCCGCGATGGGGCTCGATCCTAATCCGTCAATTTGATCCGCCTTAGCCATCCTTGCGGATAACAGCATTGCTCGGATCATAGGGACTGTCTTCGGTGACCACCGCATCCCATTCCTGCCGCAGGATCTTCACCTTCAGCTTGGTGCCCGGCTCCGCCAGATCAGGGCGCACATAGCCCATGCCGATCTGCTTGCCGAACGCCACCGAATACCCCCCCGAGGTCAGGCGCCCCACCTTCTTGCCGTCCAAGAGCAGCGCCTCTTTGCCCCAAGGGTCAGTATCCGCAGGCCCATCAATCAACAGCGTGCAGCACTTCGAACGCACCCCGGTCTCCAGCATCTTGGCCTTGCCGTTGAACTCCTTGTTCAAGTCGACAAACCGATCCAGCGCCGCTTCAAGAGGCGTCGCATCGCGGCCCAATTCGTTGCCAAAGGCGCGATAGGATTTCTCCTGACGCAGCCAGTTTTGCGCCCGCGCACCCACGCCTTTCAGCCCATGCTTCTCGCCCACCGACCAGATCAGATCCCAGAGGTAGCGACCGAACTCGATCGGGTAATGCAATTCCCAACCCAATTCCCCCGTATAGGCCACCCGCACCGCACGGACCGGGCACATGCCCAATTCGATGTCACGATAGGACAACCACGGAAAACGCTTGTTACCCAACACCGTCTCCGGGTCGGCATCCTTTACGATATCCTTCAAAAGCGCCCGCGCATTCGGTCCCGCCAAAGCATAGACACCCCATTGCGTCGTCACATCGTGAATATCGATATATCCGCCACCCTGTGTCATGAAATCTTCGGCGGATTTGATCAGGAAGTCAGCATCATAAGCTGTCCATGCCCCTGCCGAGATCAAGTAATACTCATGCTCCTTCAAACGCACGATCGTGTATTCAGTCCGCGTCGTGCCCGCATCCGTCAGCGCATAGGTCAGATTGATCCGGCCAACATTCGGCAACTTGTTGCAGGTAAAGTGATCGAGGAAAGCTGTCGCACCGGGGCCACGCACCAGATGCTTGGTGAACGCCGTCGCATCAATAATCCCCACCGAGTTGCGAACGGCTTTCGCCTCTTCCACCGCATATTGCCACCAACCGCCCCTGCGGAAACTGCGTGTATCGTGGTCAAACCCTTCCGGCGCATTCTTTGGCCCGTAATAATTTGGGCGATCCCAGCCATTCACCTGACCAAATTGCGCGCCCATCTCTTTCTGACGATCATAGGCCGGCGCCGTCCGCAGCGGTCGGCAGGCTTCGCGCTCTTCATCGGGGTGGTGCAGGATGAACACGTGCTCGTAGCACTCCTCGTTCTTGCGCGCCGCATATTCCGTCGTCATCCAGTTGCCGTATCGCTTGGGATCAAGCGAGGCCATGTCGATCTCGGCCTCCCCCTCCACCATCATCTGAGCGAGGTAGTAGCCCGTGCCACCTGCTGCCGTAATGCCAAATGAAAAGCCCTCGGCCAGCCACATATTCCGCAGCCCCGGCGCAGGCCCCACCAAGGGGTTACCATCCGGCGTATAGCAGATCGGCCCGTTGAAATCGTCCTTCAAACCCACCGATTCCGACGAGGGGATCCGGTGGATCATGCTCATATATTCCTCTTCGATCCGCTCCAGATCGAGCGGGAACAGATCGGCGCGGAAACTGTCGGGCACACCATATTCAAACCGTGCGGGGGCGTTGCGCTCATAGGGGCCAAGGATCCAGCCGCCACGCTCCTCACGCACATACCACTTGGCATCCGCATCGCGCAGAACCGGGTGCTGCGGATTGGTCTTGCGCCATTCCACCAGCATCGGGTCGGGCTCGGTCACGATATACTGATGCTCCACCGGGATCGCGGGCATCTTGATCCCCAAAAGCTTCGCCGTGCGCTGTGCGTGGTTGCCCGTCGCCGTCACCACATGCTCTGCCGTGATCACCAGCTTTTCATCCGAGGGCACGAGGTTGCCGCCGCGCTCTTCCATCTTGGTCACCGTCACATCCCAAGCCGAGCCCGTCCAGACATAGCTGTCCACCTGCCAGCGCCGCTCGATGATCACGCCCCGCTGCCGTGCGCCCTTGGCCATCGCCATCGTCACATCCGCAGGGTTGATATAGCCGTCTTGCGGGTGAAACAGCGCCCCTTTCAGGTCTTCACTCCGCACCAGCGGCCAGCGCTCCTTGATCTCTTTTGGCGTCATGAACTCGTGGTAAACATCCGCCGTCTCCGCCACCGACGAATAGAGCATATACTCATCCATCCGCGCATCGGTCTGCGCCATCCGCAAATTGCCCACCACATAAAACCCGGCGTTAAGCCCGGTTTCCGCCTCCAGCTGCTTGTAGAAATCCACCGAATACTTGTGAATATGCGTCGTCGCATAGCCCATGTTGAACAGCGGCAACAAACCCGCCGCATGCCATGTCGAACCACTGGTCAGCTCGTCGCGCTCCAAAAGCATCACATCCTGCCAGCCCGCTTTGGCAAGGTGATAAGCGATCGAGGTGCCAACGGCACCGCCACCAACAACGAGGGCTTTGACTTGGGTTTTCATGCGCGGACTCCGTTCCGGAATTGATTGCGCCAGATATGGCCCAAACCCCGCCCCAAACGCGAGAGCCTTCCGACGCGTCAGCGGTCAAAACCGACCTCTCGAATGTCGCGGAAACTCCCGTTCAGTTGCCAATCCGGCAACGCTTGACGCCATTGACGATCGTGCAGTTCTCCGACCCGCCCAAACGCGCGCTGCCCGAGCCCAAACGACTCACTGCAGGCTTCGCGCTCTCCGCCTCTTGCGGGGCCGCCGTTTCCATTGCAGTCCGCGACGCCGCTTGTGCCGACGACGCATTTGTCCGCGTTTCATCTTTCGCGGCGGCGGGGGGGCGCTTGAAAAAATCCATCATCCGCTGCGTCACATTCGGGTCTTTCTGCGCGGTAACGATAGCTTGCCCGGCCGCCTCCTCGGCCTTCGCTTCGTCCGGCAAGGCACGCTCCTGTCCTGACTGCTTTGCCAATTCCGCACGCATTTCCTCATCCATGATGGCCTGCGAACGTGGCTTTGGTCCCGTCGCAAACAAGCTCGACGCGCCGCCCTTCATCATATCCTCATATTCGGCCTTCAACGCCGCCTGCCGCTCGCGCTCCATCTTGATCGCCAACTCCGCCATCGCCACCTGCCCATCCACCGCCAATTCAGGCATATGCGGACCAACATCGGCCAACGGCGCGTCCAACATCGCGTTCAACCCGGCAAAATCGATGCCCGAAATAATCTCGCGCACTGAACTATCCGTGGCGCGCGCGCGCACCCGGATCTCAACCTGCAACCCCAATCCGGCGGCAAACCGCTTGAACGGGGCCTCCTTGAGATCGTCAAACCCACAAGCCGACCCGGTTTGCTCAACAAAAGGCACCCCCTGAACATAAGCAAACCCGCTCTCTGATTGCTGGCTCAGCGTCAGCGACACCATCGACATCACATTCGCCGACAAGCCCCGTTTCGCTTCAGGCACCCGCTGCCAAATGGCGACAACTTCCACCACCTGCGGACCGTTGCGATAAATATAGGCCGTCTTTTTCAATCGGTTGATTTCTGTCGCCGACGGCCCTTTCGAGGCCCCCATTGGCCCTTTCGTCCGCGCCTCTTCACGTCGCCACGCCTCCAGCTCCTCGACCGTCAAACCATTGATCCAGGCCTCGATGTCGGGCCCCCACTCCTCGCGTGTCCATCCCTCGGGGGCTTGCGCCAAATGCACCCGTGGCTCAATGACCTGACGTTCCGCCAAGGCCCGCGAGGCATCGCGCGCCTCCAGCGCCGCCGAGATACGGGCCGGAATCGACTGGGCATAGTCCTGCACAGACAGCTGCCCCAAAGTCAGCCCTGCAGCGCGAGATGTCCGGTCATAATCCACACCAGCCCCGACCAACCCGAGCACAACGACGAAACTTGCAACATATCCCTTGTTCATGGGCGCACCTATCTCATTCAAATCGCCCTCGGTCTGGTGCAAAAAAACGGCGAGAGTATGGACCTGCGGTGGAGTTTTCCAGACAGGGCCAATCCCCGCATAGCTTATTGTCCGATCGCGACGCCCTCTCGCCGAGGGTCCGCCCCCCCGGTCAGCCGGGCCGGGCGCGCCGGGTTCGCTTGACCAGCCGCTCCCACGCCGCGCGCGATGGCAGCATCCGCCTCGCCCAGCGCAATTGCCTGCAAGCCCGATGTCATCTCCCCCATCTTCCCCTGATACCCCAGCCCCTCCAATTCAGGCGCCAAAGCCACAGCCGACGTTTCCGCTTCAATTTCGAACGTGCCAAAGCGATTGCTCAAATGCGGCTGTGCCACCGCCTCCTGCACCGTCATCCCCCAATCAACCCAACCGATAATCGCCTGCGCCACATACCCAATGATCTGACTGCCACCGGGACTTCCCAGAACCAGCACAGGCTTGCCATTCTGGCGCACAATGGTCGGTGCCATCGAAGAGCGTGGCCGCTTACCGGGTTCCACGCGATTGGCGACAGGAACACCGTCGTTCTGGCTAGAGAAACTGAAATCCGTCAATTGGTTGTTGAGCAAGAACCCTGCCACCATAACCCGAGAGCCAAAGGCGTTCTCGATGCTCGATGTCATCGAAAGCGCATTCCCATAGCCATCCACTATCGACAGATGCGTTGTTGATGCTTGCTCAAATGTCGCCTCCACACCCCAATCCATCGCGTGATCCCATTTGGGATTGCCCGGTTCCACCGCGTCCAAAGCCCGTGTGCCCTTCAGCAACTCCGCCCGCTGCCAAACATAAGACCGCTCCACGAGTCCCGTCGTCGGAACCGGCACAAAATCTTCATCCGCCAAGTACCGCCCGCGATCCGCAAAGGCCAAACGACTGGCATCGCCGATAAGCCGCCAGGACTGAGCCGATGTCGCGCCCAGCCCGGTCATGTCAAAAGGCGCCAGCATCCCCAAAATCTGTGCCACAGCGATGCCACCAGACGAGGGTGGCCCCATCCCGCAAACCTCAAAACCACGGTAGTCTATGCAAATCGGGTTACGCTCTTTCACTTTATAGGCCGCCAGATCCAACAAGCTCAAATCACCACGGTTTGCGCCCGCCGAGACCGCAGCCACGATCTCACGCGCAATCTCGCCTGTATAAAATCCCGCCGCGCCCTCTTCTGCCAATATCCGCAGTGTTTTTGCATAATGCGGCGCAATCAGCACCGACCCTTCCGCCAGCGCCACACCGTTGGGCAAAAAATAGGCCGCTGTCTGCGGGTGGGTCGCCAACCGCTCTTGG
>DOOI01000103.1:8459-8905 GCA_003512825.1 Paracoccaceae bacterium
CACACACCAACCCTGCCAATCGGGGCGATACTGCAAATCCCGCCTCAGCCAAGCCAATCGCAGGCTCAAACAGCGTTGGCCACGCCTGCCGGCCCCATCGCTTATGCGCCTCCTCCATCAAGGCAGGCACCCCCGGCACACCCACAGAGCGCCCGCCAAGCACCGCTTCAAAAAACTTCAGCGGCTTGCCTTCGGCGTCTTGAAACAGCTTCGGCGTCGCTGAAAGCGGCGCCGTCTCACGCGCGTCCAAACTGGTTATCTTGCCCGTCGCCCCATCATGCCAGAGCAAAAACGCGCCCCCGCCCAAGCCCGAGGATTGTGGCTCCACCAGCCCCAAGACGGCCTGCGCCGCCACCATAGCGTCCGCCGCCGTGCCGCCCGCCGCCAATACACGCGCGCCCGCTTGCGCGGCCAAGGGATTGGCAACTGAAATCATCCAGTCTTGC
>DOOI01000103.1:9235-10543 GCA_003512825.1 Paracoccaceae bacterium
GCACAGCGCTCTGCACAGCGCTCTGCACAGCGCTCTGCACCGCCGCCTCCGGTGCCACGCGGTCAGAGGCTTGCTGCGCCCAGCCATGCGAGGCCCAAACGGGCAAGATCCAGAATAAAAGTGCAAAAATCCGCTGCATCACGCCTCCTTTGGCGCAATCATATCTCTTGCGCCTTACCATTCGGTAAACCCGGTCGCGGCGCGGCGGCCCTTACAACATAGAGGGCACAACTTGATCCGGCGGGCGATGCCCATCCGCGAAGGTCTTGATATTGATAATAACTTTTTCGCCCATTTCCATTCGGCCCTCGCGGGTCGCCGATCCCATATGCGGCAAAAGCACCACATTGGGCAAACCGCGCAGATCCGGATTCACATCAGTGCCGTTTTCATAAACATCCAACCCCGCCCCGGCGAGTTCGCCCGTTCGCACCATCCGCGCCAAAGCATTTTCGTCCAGCACTTCACCGCGCGACGTATTCACGATCACCGCATCTTTCTTCATCAATCCCAACCGCCGCGCATTCATCAAATGAAAAGTCGACGGCGTATGAGGGCAGTTGATCGAAATGACATCCATTCGCGCCACCATTTGGTCAAGGCTCTCCCAATAGGTGGCCTCCAGCGCCTCTTCGGCTTCCGGGCGCAACTTGCGCCGATTGTGGTAATGCACCTGCATGCCGAACGCGCGAGCGCGACGCGCCACCGCTTGGCCAATCCGTCCCATTCCCAGAATACCGAGCCGGCGCCCCCCCAGCCTGCCCCCCAACAGTGCCGTCGGCGACCAGGCCCCCCAGTCGCCCGTTTGCATCTCGGCCATGCCCTCAGCCATCCGCCGGGTCACCGCAAGGATCAACCCCATCGTCATATCCGCGGTGTCATCGGTCAAAACGCCCGGTGTGTTCGACACCAAAATCCCCCGTCGCCGCGCGGTTTCCACATCAATATGATCAACGCCTGCGCCATAATTTGCGATCAACCGCAGCTTTTCGCCCGCCTGCGCGATCAGCCCCGCATCAATCTCATCGGTGATCGTCGGCACCAGCACATCCGCTTCGCGCATCGCCGTGACCATTTCCTCACGCGTCATGGGCGTGTCGCTGTCCCGCAGCTTCACATTGAACAATTCCGTCATCCGCGTCTCAACGGCTTCCGGCAACCGTCGCGTCACGACAACACTCAAGCGCTGAGATGGCATCAGAATTCTCCCCTAGCTTCCATTCGACAAGCCTTACTGGCACAGTGCCCGCAGAGAGGCCGTGGCACAAGAACCTCGTCCGTAAAAAGAAAGCATCTAGATGCTTTCTT
>DOOI01000107.1:0-134 GCA_003512825.1 Paracoccaceae bacterium
CCAGAAGGATGCAGATCAAGATCATCATCGGGCTGTAATGCAGCGAGGAAATCCAATCGGCAAAGGCCCCCGGAAGATCGGCAAAGCCCAAGAACCGCACATAGATCAACACACCCCAGATGATGGTAAAGATC
>DOOI01000107.1:421-857 GCA_003512825.1 Paracoccaceae bacterium
ACACCCCAGATGATGGTAAAGATCATCGCCGACAGTTTCGCCGTTTCCATCAGCGCATCGCGGAATTCACCCCAACGCATCTTTTTCCAGAGCGCCATCAAGAACACCACAAACGCCCCAAGCGCGCCGCCTTCGGTGGGCGTGCCCCACGCATCACCGCCAAAGGGGTTGTAGATGAAAACGATGATGATGAAGACCACAAAGAAAATCGGGAATGCAGGCGGCAGCGAAACAAGCCGCTGTTTCCACGTGAACCCCCGCACAGGCGGGCCGAATTTTGGCCAGATCAGGGCCATACCGACAATCAGCGACCCATAAATCACCGCCGAGAACGCTCCGGGAATGAAGCCTGCCAGCAAAAGTTTGCCCACATCTTGCTCCACAATGATCGCATAGATCACCAAAATCGCCGAAGGTGGAATAAGCGATGCCAAGG
>DOOI01000107.1:1112-3919 GCA_003512825.1 Paracoccaceae bacterium
CTGGTGGAATAAGCGATGCCAAGGTGCCCGCAGCCGCCACAACACCCGCCGCAAAGCGTTTGTCATACCCCACCGCCTGCATCTCGGGGATTGCGATCCGCGCAAACACCGCCGATGTCGCCACAGATGCCCCCGAAACCGCCGCAAAACCCGCTGTCGCAAACACCGTCGAAACCGCCAAACCTCCGGGCAACCAACCCAGCCAGCGCTTGGCCGCTTCAAAAAGCGCTGTCGTCAACCCCGCGTAATAGGCCAGATAGCCGATCAGCACAAAAGTCGGGATCAGGCTCAATTCTTGGCTGGCCACCTTGGAATGCGGCACCTGCCCTGCGGTTTTCACCGCAACTTCCAGCGCCCACCCCAATTGCTCGGGCGCATAGCCCTTCTTGGCCCAGAAAATCCACACAAGCCCCACAAGTCCGGCAATCGCGGCGGCAAAGCCAACGCGCATACCCAGAACGACCATCACAAAGAGGCCGCCCGTCACGATCAGACCAATGTCAATCGAATCCATGGTTTAGCCCCCCTTACTTATTGAGCGCGCCGACATGGCGCGCCTCTTCTGCGGCCTGCTCGGCCACGCTCAGCACCAAAGGCACTGCGATCGGACGCTCCGTGCCCGAGACGAAAGCCCGCCCATACCCCCAAAGCTGCAGGAGCACCCGCAACGCCGTCAGGCCAAAGGCAACAGGCACCAACAGCTTCACCGGCCACAGCGGCAGCGCGATATCAATCGAGCTGTCCCGCGACCACAGCGGTGAGGCCCAATCGAAACTGCGCTGGAAATGCGCCCAAGCGCCCCAGATCAGCAGCGCCAAAAGAACAAAAGTGAAAAACGAGGTGACAAATTCCGCCGCCCATCCGGCCCGCCCCTTGAGCTGACCAATGAGAATGTCCATCCGGATATGCCCGCCTTGGCGTTGCGTCCATGCGATCCCTAGAAACGCAAGGAAAGGCATCGCGTATTCGATCCAATCCACATACCCCGGCAAAGGCGCATTGAAAAAGTTACGCCCCGTTACCGAGAACACCGCCAAAAGCATCATCACGAATACTGTCAAACCCGCCAGTAACGCAAAAAGCCCCTCTGCTTTCGCCAGCCCTCGATCGAGCTTACTCAGAACGCTTGCGTCCTCCAGAACCGAACCGCCTCCGGCCATGGCCCCGCCTCCCTCATATAATTGCTATGCGTCTGCCGCATCTTCCCCGCCCCATAGAGACGGAAAACCCGGCCCCCTTTCAGGGACCGGGCTGGTTCGTCTTGCCTCAGATCACTTGCGCGTCTCAGCGAGCGTGCTCACCACGATGTCATAAAGCTCTTTGCCGGGGATGCCGGCCGAGTCCATCTTTGCGATCCAAGCTTCACGCACTGGCGCTGCGGCTTTGTCGCGGAATTCCGCGATCTGCTCATCGGTGAAGTTCACCTTGGCCACGTTCTTCTCTTCCAAAGTCGCCGCCCACTTGGTCATCGTCTGGTTGTTGTAGAAGTCGATGTAATAGGCAATCGCCTCATCTACAGACCCATCCAGCGCGGCGCGCTCTTCTGCCGACAGAGCGTTATAGGCATCGATATTCATCACCACCGGGCAGTTCACTGTGCCGGGGTTCAGGTTCTCGGTCCACCAGGTCGCCTGGTCAATCGTGCGGAACGACAGATGCGCGTGCGGCGCAAAGGCGACCGTGTCCACAACACCGGATTCCATCGCGTTATAGGCTTCGGCGGACGTCACCGAAGTTGGCACAGCGCCAACAGTGCTGAACGCATCTCCCAAACCACCGGTTGCACGCACACGCATGCCAGCCATCGACGCCAGCGTGTCGCGTGGGTCTCCCCGGCCAACCAAGTTATACTGCGGCATCGGCGAAGACATCAGCAGCTGCGCGTTCCACCGCGCGAAGTCTGCCTTAACTGCCGGATGCGCGTAGATCGCGTTCGACACAGCCACTTCTTCTTCCAGCGTCGCGACGCCGAGGAACGGCAGCTCCAGAACCGTCACAGCCGGGTTCTTGTCTTCGTGATAGCCCGCGCAGATTTGTGCCATCTCAAAAGCACCGATCTGAATACCATCCAGGTTCTCGGTGTTTTTCGAAAGACCACCGTAGCTGATATTCATGGTAAAGCCGCCATTGGTCTTCTGGCTTACCAGTTCAGCAATCTTTTCAATATGTTCGGTGAATGCGCGGCGCTTTCCCCAAACCGAAACGTTCCATTCCGTTGCCACCGCTTCCGATGCAAAACCGAAAGCAAGAGCCGCGACGGCGGCTTTTGTGAAAAGGTTCATAGTCTATCTCCCTAGTCCGCGACCGCTCCCATGGGCCGCTCGTTCGGGAAAGCTAGTGCGTAAAAACCACCCTGCCAACCTTAAAGTGGTCTAATCCTTTGACCAAACGCAGCTAAATTTTGAGCGCATTTGGCTAGGTCGCGCAAAGGCCTGCTTCACGGTTTGCGAAGGTCTACTCTGGAATTTCAAAGACTTGGCCCGGATAAATCAAATCCGGATTGCGGATCGCATCTTTGTTGGCTTCAAACAAACGCACATACAGCGTTCCCGACCCATACCGCTCGCGGGCAATCGCCCAAAGCGTGTTTCCCGGCTGAACCGTAACCGCCTTCACCCGCGCCGCAGATCCGGCGCCCTCCGCCGAAGCTTGCTGCGCGCCCTGCGAAGCAGCCTGAGAAGCAGCCTGAGCAGCCGCCTGCGCGGCGTTTTCTGTCGCCTCTTGCGAGACCAAAGGCGTCGCTTCCGCAGCCGCCGAATTGGTCGCGGTTTGGCTTGCCGTCGCCGTCGCAGTCCCCGTCGCCGCTG
>DOOI01000107.1:4205-4474 GCA_003512825.1 Paracoccaceae bacterium
ACCGTCCCCGTCGCCGCTGCCGCTGTGGCCTCTGCGGTCGTCACGGTATCGGCCACCGTCGCCGTCGCCGTCTCCGCCGCCGCTTTCGAAGCCATCAATGCCGCGAGCGCTTCAGGCGCTTCCCGGCNNGAACGGTGTCTCAACCCGGCTCAGCACCTTGCCAACCGCATCCACCTCATCCACACGCAGCGTGTAAATGCCTGCGGCGATCTCGGCCAATTCCGCCTGCCACGCCCCATCCGGCCCGATTTTCACATCTGCCACAGCGC
>DOOI01000107.1:4773-4921 GCA_003512825.1 Paracoccaceae bacterium
GTTATCCAGATAGATCCGCGCAAAGGCCTCCGCGCCCGCACGCACCGGGGCCCGGCCCGACAATTGCACCGCCCCGCTGTCGGAATAGCCAATCACATCCAGCACAAGGCTCTCAACCACGCCGCCCTGCACCTTCACACCCGCAGGA
>DOOI01000092.1 GCA_003512825.1 Paracoccaceae bacterium
AAGGCGCGGGCTTGGGCCGATGCCGCGCAACGAATTTCCGCACGAGTATCACATGGCCGAGCGGTCAACGTGGATTCAGCACAGCTGATGCTCGACGCGCTCCTTACCATGCAAGCCACAGCAGCCGCATAGCAAGCGCGTGAAACCCTCATAGCCAAGGGTTACAGAATTTTTTGCCCAGTCTTTGCCCAATCTTGCATAAACTGCTCTAGCCCTTTGTCGGTGAGCGGATGAAGCGCAAGAGCTTTGATCACATTCGGCGGCGCTGTCATTACGTCGGCTCCGGTCAAGGCACATTGTGTGACGTGATTCACTGTTCGGATTGAGGCTGCTAGAATTTGTGTCTCGAAATTATAGTTGTCGTAGATTTCCCGTATGTCGCGGATCAGGTCCATTCCATCAAGGTTGATGTCATCGAGGCGGCCAATAAAGGGCGAGATGAACGTTGCGCCGGCTTTTGCTGCAACAAGCGCCTGATTGGCAGAGAAGCACAGGGTCACGTTCACCATAGTTCCTTCGCCCGAAAGGATACGGCACGCCTTCAGCCCGTCCCAAGTCAAAGGTACTTTAACTGTAATATTTGAGGCTATCTTTGCCAGTTTGCGGCCTTCGGCAATCATCGCATCAGCAGAAGTTCCAACAACTTCGGCCGAAACTGGGCCTGGAATCAATTCCGCGATCTCGCGGGTGGCTTCCAGAATATCGCGGCCGGACTTTAGAATAAGTGATGGGTTAGTTGTGACCCCATCCACCATACCAAGCTCTGCGAGTTCACGGATTGCGTCAACATCAGCGGTATCAACGAAGAATTTCATGGGCTGCTCCCGTGCTACCCTTCAAGAGGGTTTCCCTTTGTCTTCCCACGATTTACCCCAAGGTGAGGAGAGTGTGTAGTCCTGATGAATGACGCTGATCTAACAAAGCAGTTTCGCCGAGGTGCGGTTGTATCGCTCGTACCCTTACAGGTGCTGGGCCATTCGTTGGATATGTTGGATTACCGCGTCCCTGAAAACGGCTGCAACATCGGAGATTTCGTCGAGGCCCCTTTAGGGCCACGCAAGATCATCGGAGTCGTTTGGGGCGAAGGGAGAGGCGGTTTTGATCCAAGCAAGCTACGAGCCTTCTTTCGGGTGTTGGACGTACCCGCAATGGGAGAGGAACTGCGGGAGTTTTTAGGGCGGAGCGCCGATTACACGCTCACTCCCATGCCTGCCATGGTGCGTCTCGCGACACGCGTTCCTGGGCTCGGTGAGCCGCCAGGAACACGTAAGGTCTATTTGCGTGGTGGTCACGAACCAGAGCGGATGACAGAAGCGCGTTCGCGGATATTGGATGCCTTAGAGGAACAAGATCTTCGGCCACTGACACAGGCAGAGATCCTGAGCTTGTCAGGTGTATCATCAAGTGTGCTCAAGGGGCTGGTTGCGCTAGGGGCGGTGCGAGAGGAAGAGGTGCCAAGGGATTTGCCGTTTGCTTCATTAGAGCCCGATTTCGGAGGAAAGACGCTATCTGAGGCGCAGACGGCAGGAGCGGAGGCCTTGATCGCAGCGCAACGAAAGGGAGGTTATGGCACGACGCTTTTGCAGGGCGTTACGGGGTCAGGCAAGACCGAAGTCTATCTTGAAGCCGTCGCTGAGACGCTTCGACAGGGGCGGCAGGCCTTGGTTTTGCTGCCTGAGATCGGGTTAACGGCCGAGTTCTTATCGCGAGTTGAGGCGCGATTTGGAGCGCGACCAGCCGAGTGGCATTCAGGTGTTACCTTGACCGAGCGTCGGCGTGCATGGATTCAAACCGCAGAAGGAGGGGCCCAGCTTGTGGTTGGCGCCCGTTCTGCCCTGTTTTTGCCGTTCCGAGATTTGGGACTGATCGTTGTCGATGAAGAACACGACCCTTCCTACAAGCAAGAAGAGGGCGTGCTCTATAATGCTCGAGACATGGCTGTGCTGAGAGCCTCAATAGCAGGGGCACGCGTTGTGCTGGCGTCGGCGACGCCCTCGTTGGAAAGCTGGGCCAATGCGGATGCTGGAAAATATGAGCGAGTTCTATTGGCGGATCGCTTTGGGGCAGCTGCGATGCCAGAAATGCGGGCCGTTGATTTGCGAGTGGATAGCCCTCCTTCCGGGCGATGGATTTCTGAAGTGGTTGAAAATGCTGTTCGGGCGCGCGTGGCAAAAGGCGAGCAATCTCTCTTATTTCTCAATCGAAGGGGTTATGCGCCTGTAACAGTTTGTCGTGCCTGTGGACATCAGGTGGGGTGTCCGAATTGTGATGCGCGAATGGTCGAGCACCGCTTTCTGGGGCGTTTGATGTGCCATCAATGCGGGGAAACGGCTCCAGTTCCATCTGCCTGCCCGTCGTGTGGCGTAGAGGGGAAATTGGCAGCCCTAGGCCCCGGTGTGGAGCGATTGGCGGAAGAAGCGATCGCGATTTTCCCAGAGAGCCGGGTAGCCGTCTTGTCTTCGGATATGTATGGAAGTGCGCGGGCATTGAAGGCAGAAATTGAGAATATTGCAGCTGGCGGGGCCGATGTGATTATTGGCACTCAATTGGTTGCGAAGGGACATAATTTTCCCTTGTTGACCCTGGTGGCGGCAATCGACGCAGACCTTGGCTTGCAAGGGTCAGACTTGCGTGCCGCTGAGCGAACATTTCAATTGATCCGTCAGGTGGCCGGACGGGCAGGGCGATCGGAAGGTGCGCGCGGCGTGGCCTTGGTGCAGACACTCCAGCCGGAGCATCCCGTCATTCGAGCGATTTTGGCTGGGGATGATGAGGCCTTCTGGCGTGCAGAGGCGGATGCTCGGCGCGCAGCGTTGATGCCACCCTATGGGCGATTGGCAGGTATAATCATTTCAGCGCCGGACGCCCAATCAGCATTTGATTTTGGCGCTGCATTGGCGCGACGTGACCAAGGCTTGCGCGCGCTTGGTGCAGAAGTCTATGGACCGGCAGCCGCGCCCATCGCACGGATCAGAGGGCGGCATAGAGTTCGTCTCTTGGTAAAGGCTCCGAAAGGCATGGCACTTCAGAAAGCCTTGTCGGATTGGGTCGCCCAGGTCAAACTTCCTACCAATCTGCGTTTGTCGATCGACATAGACCCGCAGACTTTTTTTTAAGGGGTGAGGTAGATGGATGTCGTGGTCATCGGTGCGCGACCATAGGGATTGGCTGTCGCGGCGTCATTGGTATCGCGAGGCCGTCGTCCAATTTTGTTTGAACGAGAAGAAACACCGTGCCGTGCATGGTGTCGACACAAGGATCGATTGGCGCTGCACACCGACAAAGCGCGATCGAGCTTGCCGGGATTGCCTTTTGAGAGTGCCTTGCCGCGATATGTTCCGAGAGTGGCTTTTGTAAGCCATCTTGGTGCTTATGCATAAAGACTTTGGTTTGAAGCCTGAGTTTGGAGCGGACGTAAAATTCCTAACGCGCCCTGCAAAGGGTTGGAAGATTTCGACGCCAGATGCACGTGATTGGAACGCAAACCAAGTTGGTGGCAGCCGGGCGGGACGTAGAGATCGCGCAGCGAGGCCCAGTATTTCTAATGTAATCGGTGCGTCAGTCGTGTTTGACGGCGGGGGGATACGAGCGGGTATGATACCAATGCGCTAGCAACTGGTTATTCCATCCACTTGATGGATCAAGCTTCCAAAAACTTCGGGCGAGCGCATCGCAGAAGGGCTGTGGGGATTTTTTGTCTGATCCCTCGCCAGATGGGCAATTGCGTCAAATTGCAACCGAAGCGGTTCAGAATGCAGAAGGAATTATGGCCGTTTCAAACGATCCAGCATTAAGGCCAATAGTCCTGCCAAAAGACCCCAAAATGCGGCACCAATCCCGAATGCAACCACACCGGATGCCGTTACCGAAAAAGTGACAATGGATGCGAAACGGCGTGCCTCATCCTCCATAGCATTAGCCATAGCTCCCGTGAGAGATGGGATCAATGCAAGGCCAGCAACTGTGGCCACAATAGCTGATGGTAATGCCAGCATCACGGGTAGCACCAAAGGCGAAAGCCAGCCCATGCAAATCCAAAGGGCACCATAGACCAAACCCACTCGCCAACGTGATGCGCGGTCTGGGTCCACATCATCACCCATACAAATTGCAGCAGTGATTGCCGCCATATTAAACGTATGGCCGCCCAGCGGCGCGATAAGTGCTGATCCAACCCCTGTGGTCACCAAGGCTGCATTGACGGGCGGTTTGTAACCTTGAGAGGTCATCACCGCAAATCCAGGCAAATTTTGCGACGCCATCGTGACCAGATAAAGCGGCAAACCCAATCCGATTAGAACGGAGGGTTCGAAGCGGGGCATGATGAAAGTAAATGGTAGTGCCTCAAGCCGAGCAGCCTCAGGTGGCGTCCATCCTATTGCCAAACCAACAAGAAGGGTGGCGAGAACGGCATAGAGCGGGTTCCATAGCCGGGTCAGAAGAAACACTGCGACTAGTGGTAGTGCGATCCAAGGGCTTTTTGTGGAATGTTGTGCGACGGCCATAACAAAAGGCAGCAACACGCCCGCAAGCATTGCGGAAGCAACGCTTCCAGGTATTGCGCGCACAAGACGACCAAGAGCGGGTATTGCGCCAGTTAAGGCAATGAGACCCCCCGCTAAAACAAATGCTCCTACAGCAGAATGGATATCTATGCCGGACGTTGCCGCAATTAGCGCGGCCCCCGGTGTCGACCAAGCAAGAACCACGGGAACCCGTGACCAAGAACTGAGGCCAGCACTTCCCAGACCTTTAGCAACAGAGACGGCGGCCAGCCAACTAATGGTTTGTGTGGGTGTTGCGTTCACAGCTGCCGCAGCTGCGAGTAACAGTGCAACCGATGCCCCATAACCAACTAGCACGGCCACAAGAGCTGCGGAAAGGTGAGAAGCGCGCATTCGTTTTTCCTGTCCAATGCATGGAGAGGATATCGTTTTATTATTCGGAGCAAGCCCTAGTTAAGGCGGCGACAGGGCTTTTATGCGGTTGCCAACGCGCCCTTTTGGTCCACTAAGAAATCGGTAATTATCGCCCCTATCCACATACAAAGCAGGGCAAGCCAAGCAGTTGCTGCGAAAATGGAGCCGCCAGTTACGCCATTACCAATGGCACAACCGCCGGCTAACATCCCGCCAAAGCCCATCAAAACTGCACCTGTCATTGCACGCCGCATATTTGCTTCGTTTTCAAAGCCTTCAAACTTGAATTCGCCAGCCCAAAATGACGCTAAGAACGAACCCAAAAACACACCAGGAACCAAGCCCACATCGAATTCTAGTAGCTTTGAGGTGTCTAGCACGAACATCAGCGTCGTAGCCGAAGGGCCAGTAAAGGTAGCAGAGGCAATGGAAACGGGTTCAAAAGCAACTTGAGAGAGCGTGAAAGTAAGAACCCAACCCAATGCAACGGAAAAGCCGACACCAGCTCCAAACACCAGTCGCGCTGCCCCAATCCTATTCTTGCGCGCGACGGCCAGCGCTACGAAAGCGGAGAAAACTCCAAGTGCCAAACCACTCCAATCTGGAAGGGCGAAGGCCTCAATCAAATTGATATTGCGCCCACCCGGAGTAATCCAAAGCCCTGCAAGTCTATCGCGTAATGGTGCCAGATAACCATGAAGGCTCATTTGTGCGACTACAGCAAAAATCAGCCCTGAGATGACTGAGCGCAGGTTGCCTGTCGCGGCGAGAACCAAGAGACGCCCAGAACATCCACGCGCCAAAACCATTCCAACGCCAAACATCAGCCCTCCCAAAATTGCGCCGGACCAAGAGCCTGAAACAGACATCATCCGCGCTTCTTCCGGTCGGAAAAGCCCTGCCAAGGTTGCCGATTGAACCCATACCACTGCTGTTGAAAAGGTCAGAAGCCAAACCGCAAGTTTGTCATCCCATAGCCCCCTTGCGAAAGAAACCGCAGCGGCGCGCAAGCAAAATCGCGATCGTTGGGCTGCGACACCAAATACGGCACCGGTGATCAAGCCGATGAGCGCCGCGGTCGGCTCTTCGCCGATACGCTCCACAAGTGGCAGGATGTCAGGAGTGTTCATGCGCGCAGACCTATCATATCATATTCTGATGGGTGAATAGATATTTCGGCTGCATCGGGCTTTGATCCAGATCAGAGCTGATTGCAGATCAAGCAATTGGAAAAGGAAACGCCGCAGACCGTTTCCAGTCTGCGGCGGTTTCGCCCCGCCTGAGCAGCGGGTGGAGGGTCTTACTGCAAACACTCTCAGGTTTGAGAGAGAGAGAAGAAAGTGTTGCAGTCTTCGCATACCGATCCCCTGCGAAGTGGGGAAACTTTAAGAGGCAATGCCTCAATTTTTCACTGCAGAAGGCCTTCTGCCAGATCAGCGATCATTTGCGTGGCCGGGTCCACACTCAATACCAAGGCACCTAATTGGCCAAAAACAGACTGACCGGTCAGTCGCTCCACACGTTCCAAGTAAGCTTCGGGCCCGACCGCCCCCAAAACCAGTGCTTTGAAAAGCACGAAGGCAATAAGCGTCCCTATCATGGCACGCACCGGCTTATCGGTTTTTTGCCGCTTCGCCGTAAACACGATCAGTCCGTCATCACTCACATAAGCGCTGTACCCACGCGCAAGATGCAATCTTTTTTTCTCGACCTTTCCGAGTCGAATTTTGAAATCGTCAAACGAGGTCATCATGGTCGAGCACTTCATCCGGCCCCCACCAGATGAAGTTTCTTATTGGGTTTGAATGTGGCAAAAAAAGGCAGCGCCCCAATGTCGGCCTAATTCCGATTGTTTTTCGTCAAACTTTTTGCAGTGTAAGCGACGACCATTCACCAATATCGTCACGATGGATCAGATTGATCCCATGGTGTGCATAATGTTCTGTGACCTCCTTCGCTTGCTCGACGAGTAATCCAGACAAAATTGCCCAACCACCTGTGCGGAGATTCGCGGCCATGTCAGGGGCAAGGTCTAGCAGTGGGCCCTTTAGAATGTTTGCAAAAACCAAATCATATGGAGCCTCTGCCTTGAGGCGAGGATGATCGAAACCTGCGGCTTCCATACAGATCACCCGGCCTTCTAAATCGTTCGCTGTGGCATTCGCTATCGCGACCTCCACGGCAACAGGATCTATATCCGAAGCCAAGACTGGGTTTGGCCAAATCCGAGCGGCTGCCATAGCCAGAACAGCGGTGCCGCAGCCAATGTCGGCGACTTTTTGACAAACAACATCTTGATTTGCCAAACGATCGAGGGCGCGAAGGCAGCCCTGTGTGGTGCCATGATGGCCGGTTCCAAAGGCCATGTTGGCCTCTATAAGAAGAGCCTCAACGCCTTCGGGTACTTTGTCTGCATCGTGGCTACCGTAAACAAAGAAACGGCCCGCAACAACAGGGGCCAATTCACGCTTCACTTTCGCCACCCAGTCAGTTTCAGGGAGTTCGGAAACAGCGAATGGACGTGCGCCGAAAGCAGCCGCCAAGAGATCTAGGGCCACCTCATCCGGGCTTTCTGTGAAATACGCCCCGACTTCCCAAAGGCCCGAGTCATCCTCAATTTCAAATACGCCAACGCCCTCGGGCATCGGCTCTAGGTCCTCAATAGCTTCGCCCAAGGCTTCAGCCATTTCTTTGCCCATGAGGGTGGTAAGTGCGGTAAACGTGGGCATTGGAAACCTCCTTCAATGTTGGCATCGCGGTAAGGCTATGTCTGCCTCGGGTCAAGCAAGCGCTTAGGGTCCAACAGCTTCCTTCGAAGCCAACACGTTCTTTTTCTTTTGAGACACAAGCCGCCATCCCATCCAGCCTGCCAGCCCTCCGGCCATCACATTGGCAAGTGCTTGGGCCCAAATGACCCCCGCCGCACCGAATGCGGCTCCCATCACCAGAGCTGTCGGCGCCATCAAGAGGCCGTCCCGGAACCAGTTTGCAGCCGTTGCCCAAAGGGGGCGCCCAAGATTGTTAAAGGCGGCGTTTGAGACAAAAAGTGCTACAGTGAAAACAAAGCTGCCTGCTGCCCAATGGGTAAATGTTTCAACCACGGCTTGACCCTCAGGGGCGAGGTTGAAGCTCTGTGACACCCAATCCGAGGCAAGCACCATGACAACCCACATCACTCCCGTATAGAGGACACAGAACTTGAGGGCGTCGACATAGGCAGATTTCACCCTATCAGTGAGGCCTGCTCCGTGGTTTTGACCAATTATGCCGCCAATTGCGCCAGACAGAGCGAAAATCCCGCCAAAGCAGAGGATTTGCAATCGACCGACAACGCCTAATCCCGCCACAGCGCTATCGCCATAGCTCGCCATAGCACGCACAAGAACCCAATTGCCAAAGGGGGTAGAGACCTGTGTTGCAATTGCGGGGACTGCTATCATCAAGAAGGGACGTAAGAAGCGGCGCAAGTCGTTCCAGCTCGGCTTGGCCAAGAGTTTGCGCGAAACAGCGACCCAATAGAGGCCAAGGATTGCCATAGCCAAACGGCTCACAACAATGGCGGCGCCTGCCCCCTCAACACCCCAACCCATCCAAATGATGAAAAGAGGATCAATCACAATTGCTACCAATCCGCCTGAGGTCGTCACTAACATGGAACGCCAAGCATCACCCTCTGCTCGCAATATTGCAGAGGCGTTCATGCCCGCCGCGATCAGCGGCAAAGAGGGTAGAGAAATGGTAAGAAATTTTATGGCTTCTTCTAATGCCTGTCCCTCAGCACCTGTCATCACAAGAATTTCTCTTCGGAACACCCAAGCGAGAGTTGCGATGATCAATTGCCCTGAGACAGCATAGATAATGGAAGAGGTTCCTATCGCGCGTGCCCGTTCTTGGTCCCGTTGCCCTAGCGCCCGCGAAACCATTGCGACCGCGCCTATCATCATTCCAATGCTTATTGAGATCACGAAGAACTGGATCGTGCCAGCAAAGCCTACTGCCGAAATCAGCACTTCCTCGCCCAATTGGCTTATCCACCAAAGTGCTAGGAAATCGACCAAGAACATAAAGGAGAGTCCCAAAGATCCTGTAAGCGTCATGATCACAACGTGGCGCATGGTGGAGCCTGTTGTGAATTTGCCTGCTGCGCTTGGTGGCTGTGACATTCGTGTTCCTGATGATGCCGCGGGCTTAATCCCACAATTCGCCTGTCTTAGGCTTCTCCTTGGCAGAAAACCAGACCGAACAGTTCAGTTTGAGAGCGGTGCAATTAAAGGAGGGATTATTGCGGCTGAAGCCGCTCTCGATGCCAGATGAAAAGACCAGAACCAATGATCACTAACCCACCGATCAGCGTCCAAATAGTGGGCCAAGTTGAGAACACCAGCACGCCTGCGATGGATGCGAAGAGAAGTTGAAGGTAAACAATCGGAGCAAGAAGAGAGGCATCTGCCATACCATGCGCCCGCGTTGCAGATATATGACCAAGAGCACCAAATATGCCGATAACGATCATCACTGCCCACCCAGCCATGCTGTCTGGCCATCGCCAAAGTGAGAGTACGAACGGCAATAGCGCGATCACCGCGACGCCGGAACCCCAAACTTGATGGGTCGCGTTGCGCTCTCGCCCTGCGAGTTTGCGGGTGAGAATGAAATACAAAGATGAACAAACCAGCGCCGCGAGGATCAGAAACATCGCCGGATGAAACTGCGCGCCCCATGGCTGCATTACGATCAAGACTCCCACGAAGCCAATACAGACGGCCAAGACCCGTGAGATGCCAACTTTCTCCCCAAGCAAAGGAATGGACAGAAGCGTGATCATGATCGGCCCTGCGAATTGGATCGTCGTATTGACCGTGATCGGCAGATAACTAAAGGCGGTGAAATTCAAAATGGTAGAGCCAAGCAAGAATGATGATCGCAAAAACTGGAGTTTCCAATTTGCAGACCGAAAAAGGCCGGGCCCTTCAGTAGGCAGGAAAACCACAAGCGCGGTGAGGAAATGTCCAAGGTAGCGACAGAAAACCACCTGCAAAGGCGGCAGACCGGCCATCATCAGCCATTTGGCTGATGTATCGATACATGTGAAAAACATCACGGCCAGTGCCATCAAGAGCACGCCGAGCGCAGGTCTTTCTTGTTTTGGAGCAGGGGGGCGCATGCCGTTACAGCGTCATCCCCCCATCAATCGCGATACACTGGCCCGTCATATAAGCGCTTTTGTCTGACGCAAGATAAACCACAAGGTCGGCGATTTCCTGAGCCTCACCGAGGCGCGCCATTGGTTGGCGCGCAACGAAAGCTTTCATGGCACTCTCATAATCTCCTGTTGCGTGAAGTCTTTGATGTAGAGAAGGACTGTCGACAGTCCCAGGTGCGATGGCGTTACACCGCACACCTTTGGTGATCGTATCGGCGGCGACTTGTTTGGTCAGCCCGATCAATGCCGCCTTCGATGTGCCGTATATGAAGCGATTGGGCAGGCCGCGCATTGACGAGCAGACCGAGGCGATGTTGACGATTGCGCCGTGCCCTCTTTCGATCATGCCAGGAAGGGCCGCTTGGATCGCATGAAAATGCGGGCGGACATTCAGGTTCATCGCAAGATCGAAATCGGCGTCTGTCGCTTCCAAAATCGTTCCGGAATGCACAATGCCCGAACAGTTCACTAGAATGTCAGCTTCTGCCGCCGCAACCGCATGGGTTAGGGCCTCTTTATTCATCGCGTCCAATGCAAAACTCTCGGTCACTGAAAGCCCCAAAAGCAAGTCTTGCCTCAAATCGGTTGCGATCACATGGGCCCCTGCTTTTGCAAGCGCCTCAGCAGTTGCGCGGCCAATGCCCTGGCCAGCAGCCGTAATAAAAGCGCGTTTTCCCGCGAGGCGCATCGTTTCAATCCTTTATGTTTTGAGACAGGTAATCCGTTAGCTCAGGCACCATTTTTGCAGCGGCACCCGCATCGCGCGCTTCGACTAAGGTTGCATGAGTTGCGCCAGACATTCGGCTATGTCCCCCAAGGCTGGCGACCATCTCCCGGTAATAGGTGACATCCTTAGCTGCGTTTTCTATCGAGAAAGCGAGATTGACTTGTCCGTCTACGGCATAGTTGCGAACAAAATCCATCATGCCGGAGCGCAAAGGGCCTGCGGACATTACAGAATACAGGGTTTGTCGGTCAATTTCTGCAAGATCCGCCATGGCAAAGGCTTCGGC